>JAOUJW010000019.1 GCA_029882975.1 Gammaproteobacteria bacterium | reverse complement strand
CGCTCGAAGGTCGCAGGTTCAAATCCTGCCCCGCTATCAATCGAATAGAAGATATGGATAGTGCCCGAGATGAAGTCGGGCTCAGCTTTTGCCAGTCGCAGACATTGGACATGGATGTGCAGGTGTCGCGGAGCGCAGGAGCGCGAGAGCGGCCGCTCGAAGGTCGCAGGTTCACATCCTGCCCCCGCTATCGAAGAGAAGAGCGAAACCGCGAACCGATGTGCGGTTAAGAAAAACAAACGCCGGACCCACGAGTCGGGCGGTGGAAGAAAAGGCCTCAACATCGAGGCTTTTTTTTTAGGAGTCGGAATTTTACCGGAGCCTCTGTATGGTATTACCTTTGCGTTTAACGCACTTGCGGTTATACTATTAAATGGACAGAAGCAGTGTTTTGGAGGTGGGCCTTGGGCCCATTTTTTATTTACGGGTGATTGGGATATGCGTACGGCGCCGGATAAAGTACTTAATCTGATAGAGCCTGCGGTTTCGTCACTCGGGTTCGAATTTGTGGGTGCTGAATATCTACCGTCCGGGAAACATTCCGTGTTACGGATTTATATAGACCACGAAAACGGTGTGACTTTAGATGACTGCGCTAAGGTTAGTCACCAAGTCAGCGGTATTCTGGATGTGGAAGATATCATCCGGGGGCAATATAACCTGGAGGTGTCTTCGCCCGGACTGGATCGACCCTTGTTTACCAAGGCGCATTTTCAGAAGTTTGTGGGCAGTCAGGTCAAGCTGGTTTTGGCCGTAGCGGTAGATGGACGGCGTAAATTCCAGGGAATCCTGGAGCAGTTTGATGGCGTCAATGTGGTACTTGACGTTGATGGCAGTACAGTGGAACTGCCGTTTGAGAATATTGATCGGGCAAATTTAATTCCGGTCTTTTAATAATTTTGAATGAGATCACCGACCTGGGTAAACCGGTCGGTAATTGCGTGAATAGAGCAGGCGTAGAGGCGGATTGCCATGAACAACAAAGAAATACTACTTGTTGTAGATGCTGTGTCCAATGAAAAGGACATAGACAGAAAAGTTATTTTCGAAGCCGTTGAAATCGCATTGGCTACGGCGAGTAAGAAACTTAGCTCGGAAGATGTTGACGTGCGAGTTAGTATTAACCAGAAAACCGGTGACTATGACACCTTTCGCCGCTGGTTGGTTGTCGCCGATGATGTGGAAGAGTTGGAGCACCCGCAACGCGAAATTCGGCTAAGCGACGCTTTGCAAAAGGATGCTTCTGTTGAGGTCGATGGCTATATCGAAGAACCGATGCAATCCACGGTGTTCGGTCGAATTGCGGCACAAACCGCTAAGCAAGTTATAGTGCAAAAAGTACGCGAAGCAGAGCGGGCCCGGGTGGTTGACGCCTTTAAAGACCGGGTAGGTGAGCTCATTATGGGCGTTGTCAAACGGGTAGATAAAGGCAATGTGATCCTGGACTTGGGAGATAATGTCGAAGCCATTGTTTTGCGGGAAAATATGATTCCTCGTGAAGCCGTGCGACCGGGGGACCGATTGCGGGGTTATTTGAAAGAAGTGCGCGCCGAAACTCGCGGCCCGCAATTGTTTGTGAGTCGCACAGCGCCGGAACTGCTCATCGAATTGTTTACTCTGGAAGTACCTGAAGTAGGTGAGGGCTTGATTGAAATTCTAGCGGCAGCGAGAGATCCGGGTTCCAGAGCCAAGATTGCAGTGAAAACCAACGACCCCCGTATCGATCCGGTGGGTGCCTGCGTGGGGATGCGCGGTTCACGGGTTCGTGCCGTATCCAATGAGTTGGCTGATGAACGGGTGGACATAATTTTGTGGGATGAAAATCCAGCTCAATTTGTGATCAATGCCATGTCTCCTGCAGAAGTGGTTTCCATTGTGGTGGATGAAGATGCCAATTCCATGACCATTGCGGTGGAGGATGATCAATTGTCCCAAGCCATTGGCCGAGGGGGACAGAATGTACGTTTGGCGTGTGAATTAACCGGTTGGGAATTGAATGTTATGTCGGAGGCTCAGGCTTCCGAGAAAAGTGAAGCGGAGCAAAAGGAAGCTCAGGGTTTGTTCCAGACCCATTTAGATGTGGACGAGGAAGTTGCCTCTATTTTGGTACAGGAAGGTTATTCCAGTATCGAAGAGGTGGCCTATGTCCCATTGAACGAAATGCTGGAAATCGAAGAATTCGATGAAGATATGGTGCAGGAATTACGCAATCGCGCCAAAGACGTCTTATTGACGCGAGCACTGGCACAGGAAGAGGAGGTCACCGAACCGGCGGACGATCTGTTGAATATGGAAGGTATGGATTCCGGTTTGGCACAGTTGTTTGCCAGTAATGGGATTGTCACCATGGAGGATTTAGCGGAAAGATCCGTGGACGATTTGCTGGAATTGGGTGAAATTGATGAAGAAAAGGCTGCCAAGTTGATCATGACGGCACGGGAGCCATGGTTTGCCGAAGAACAGCAAGGCTGAATTGCTGGGGGAATATATGCCAGGTGTAAGTGTTAAACAGTTAGCAAATGTATTAGGAGTGACCGTCGAGCGCCTGCTGTCGCAGTTTAACAAGGCAGGGATGGAGATGGAAAATGAAAATTCTACGGTTTCGGATGATCAGAAAGTTCAACTGTTGAACTTCCTGAGGGATTCCCATGGTAGCGATACGCAGCAGGGCACCAGCGAACCGAAAAAAATAACACTGCGTCGTAAAAGCGTCAGTGAGTTGAGGTTACCAGTTAGCGGTACGGGACGTGCAGCTCAGGGTAAGACCAAAACGGTTAGCGTGGAAGTGCGTAAGAAAAGGACCTATGTTAAGAAAAGCGAGGTCATCGCCAAAGAATTGGAAAAAGAAAAACAGCGTCTAAAAGAAGAGAAGCTGGAAGAAGAAAAGCTCAAGGCGGAACAGGACGCGGCTGAACAAATACGCAAGCAGCAAGAAGCCGAAGCCGGAGTAGAAGTCACCGCGGCGGCAGAACCCGAGGTGGAAGCTCAGGAAGCCCCGGTAGAAGAACCGGTTGCTGAAGCAAAAGAATCCAAGAAGTCCAAGAAATCCAAAAAACAGGAAGATGAACCAGTGGTTGAGGCGCAGGCCGAAACCGAAGCGCCGGCCGAGAAGGTTGTAAAAGAGACCAAAGTCACTCCAGTCCCTGTAGTACCAACGGTGGCGACTGAAGAGAAAAAGGCCAAGGATAAAAAGCCCAAGAAAGAGAAGGATCGTAAAGAGAAATCCACACGCTATGGACGTGAAGAGTTGCACGTGGATGTGAGCAAGTCCGGTAGACGCAAAAAGAAAGGTCCATCCGGTTCTGCCCGCCACGCTCAACCAACACACGGTTTTGAAAAACCCACGGCACCCTTAGTGTATGAAGTCAGTATTCCGGAAACCATCACAGTAGCTGAGTTGGCCCAAAAAATGTCCATAAAAGCCGCTGAAGTTATTAAAGTGCTAATGGGAATGGGTAGCATGGTGACCATCAATCAAGTGCTGGACCAGGATACCGCCAGCGTTGTGGTGGAGGAGATGGGACACACGGTTAAGTTGCTGAAAGCCGATGCTATTGAAGACGATTTGGCTCAAGAGGTGGAAACAATCGGCGAAAAAGTTCACCGAGCTCCTGCCGTCACTGTGATGGGACATGTAGATCATGGTAAAACCTCTTTGCTGGATTATATTCGTAATTCCGCTGTGGCATCCGGTGAAGCCGGTGGCATCACCCAGCATATTGGTGCTTACAATGTCAAAACCGACAAGGGTTACATTACCTTTTTGGATACGCCCGGTCATGCGGCCTTTACGGCAATGCGTGCTCGAGGTGCCAAGGCGACGGATATTGTCATTCTGGTGGTTGCGGCGGACGACGGTGTAATGCCCCAGACGAAAGAAGCGATTCAACATGCCAAAGCTGCCCAGGTACCCATGGTGGTAGCAATTAATAAGATCGATAAAGAAAATGCCAATCCCGATCGGGTGAAACAAGAATTGGTCGGTGAGGAAGTGGTTCCGGATGATTGGGGCGGTGACACACAGTTTATTAACGTCTCAGCTCATTCCGGTGAAGGCATAGAGGAATTGCTGGACGCCATATTGCTGCAAAGTGAATTATTGGAGTTGTCAGCCGTTAAAGACGCGCCCGCCAAAGGGGTCATTATTGAATCCCGCCTGGATAAGGGACGTGGTCCGGTGGCCACTATCCTGGTGCAAACAGGTACTTTGCGTAAAGGTGATGTGTTGCTGGCCGGTCATGAGTACGGCAGAGTTCGTGCCTTATTAGACGAAAAAGGTAACTCTGTGGATGAGGCCGGGCCTTCCATTCCCGTCGAGGTGCTGGGTTTATCAGGAGCACCTACGGCCGGCGATGAAGCTATTGTCGTAAAAGATGAGCGCAAAGCTCGGGAAGTGGCCATGTTTCGCCAGGGCAAATTTCGTGATGTTAAATTGGCACGGCAGCAGGAAGCTAAACTGGAGAATATGTTTTCACAAATGGAAGAGGGCAAGCTCAACACCCTTAACTTGGTGGTGAAAACGGATGTGCAGGGTACTTTGGAAGCTTTGTCCGATGCCTTGATTAAACTGTCCAACCAAGAAGTGGAAGTGAAGATTGTCGCCGGTGGTGTTGGCGGAATTAACGAATCCGATGTCAACTTGGCAGTCGCCTCCAATGCTATTGTAATTGGCTTTAATGTTCGCGCAGATGCCATGGCAAAACGCTTGATAGAAGAAGAGAATATCGATTTGCACTATTACAGTGTCATTTATGACGTAATAGAAGAAGTCAAACAAGCGCTTTCCGGTATGCTGGAGCCGGAATTTAAAGAAGAAATTATCGGTCTGGCTCAAGTACGGGATGTGTTTAGGTCTCCCAAGTTGGGTGCAATTGCCGGGTGCATGGTTATCGAAGGTGTCGTGAAACGCAACAATTCCATACGTGTTCTGCGAGACAATGTGGTCATCTATGAGGGTGAACTGGAATCCTTGCGCCGCTTTAAAGATGATGTGCAGGAAGTTCGAGCTGGAACGGAATGCGGAATAGGCGTGAAGAACTACAATGATGTGCGCGAAGGTGATCAGATTGAAGTTTACGAACAAGTGCAGGTCAGACGCACTTTGTAAATGACGTATTCTGTAAAGTAATTGGTGATGTAATGGCGCGCGAATATAGTAGACTCAACCGGGTTGCGGATGAGATCCAAAAGACTCTGGCCTTGTTGCTGCAAAACGAAGTCAAAGATCCCCGTATTGGTATGGTGACGATTACTGCGGTGCGGGTATCTAAAGAATTTGAAAACGCCAAAGTGTATTTTACGGCGATGGGAGATAAGGAAACCGTAGACAATACGGCAAAAGGTTTGACGGCGGCTGCAGGATTCCTGCGCTCGGAATTGGCCAAACGGTTGCGCTTGCGAACCACTCCGCGCCTGGTATTTGTATACGATGCTTCAATTGAAACCGGAAATCGTTTGTCTTCCCTTATTGATTCAGCGGTGTCATCCGATGAGGATGACACCCTTGATTGATTTTCCGATCGATCTAATTCAGTGTGGATGTGACAGTGCCTAGAAAGCAGAAAGGCCGGGAGGTAACCGGCATCGTCTTACTGGACAAGCCCAAAGGCCTAACATCCAACAAAGCTTTACAAGTAGTAAAGAACCTTTTTGGTGCTCGCAAGGCAGGTCATACCGGCAGCCTGGATCCTATTGCCACCGGCATGTTGCCCATTTGCCTGGGTGAGGCCACTAAAGTGTCCGGCTTTTTGCTTGAGGCAGATAAAGCTTATCGTGCAGTTTGTCAGTTAGGGGTTACCACAAGCAGCGGTGATGCAGACGGAGAGATTGTGCAAACGCGGCCCGTGCAAGGCGTCGATGCAGCGCGATTGGAGCAAGTGTTACACACTTTTGTCGGCGAAATTTCGCAAATTCCACCTATGCACTCGGCTATAAAACAAAATGGTGTACCTTTGTACAAATTGGCACACCAGGGATTGGAAGTGGAGCGGAAGCCTCGCCAGGTAAAAATTCATACGCTTACTTTGAGCCGTCTGAATCGGGGTGTGTTTGAGATTGAGGTAAAGTGCAGCAAAGGCACTTATATACGTACATTGGCTGAGGATATTGGAGAGGCACTAGGCTGCGGTGCGCACATTGTGGAATTGCGGCGTACCCAGGTAGGGCCCTTGTCGGGGCCCTTATGGACCCTGGAACAGATTCAGGATATGCCGGGTTTTACCCAACGGGATGAGATTTTATTGTCTACGGACATGGCCTTAGAAGATTTTCCCAAAGTAGAATTGAGCCCGGATGCCACCTACTATCTGCGCAAAGGACAGGCGGTGTTCCTGCCCAGAATGGGCGCAACCGGCTTGGTGCGGCTGTACAGTGGTAATGGCGAATTTGTGGGTATGGGGACCGTTTTGGAAGACGGTCGAATAGGCCCCAAGCGTTTGATGAATCAGGTTAAAATGAGTTAAAATTCGCCCCCAATCGGAACAGAATTGCGGTCCGGAGGAATTGGCTAGATGATGTTGTTAAATCCTTCATAAGTCCTAAGGTTTAGAGCTTTGTAAAGAAAGGAAATTTTGGAACAATCTGCCAAAACAGATTTTTTATTGATATGAATGAAATTAGACTTTAATAGGAGTTTTCAATGTTAACTGCTGAACAAAAAGGCCAGATCGCACAGGACTACGCGCGGTCCCCCGGTGATACCGGTTCCGCCGAAGTACAAGTCGCCTTACTAACGGCTAAAATCGAAGATTTGTCCGGTCATTTTAAGTCCCACATACATGATCATCATTCGCGTCAGGGTTTGCTGCGCATGGTAAGTCAACGCCGTAAATTATTGGATTACCTGAAAAAAACAAACCTAGAGCGCTATCGTGAGTTGATCAGCCGTTTGGGTCTGAGACGCTAAGCGTCTCAGCACAAACCCCGGCAGGCCGGTTAAACTATTAAACCTTTGAGGAACCCCCCAAGTGATGCCCACTAAGAAAGTTGTCAAATACGGTGAACACACCCTTACGCTGGAAACCGGTGAAATTGCACGCCAGGCCAGTGGGGCTGTACTAACAAGCATGGGAGATACAGTGGTGCTGGTCACCGCTGTCGCCATGAAAGAGGCTGATGCAGGCAAAGATTTTTTTCCGCTGACGGTCAATTATCAGGAAAGAACTTATGCTGCTGGTAAAATCCCGGGTGGGTTTTTCAAACGCGAGGGGCGTCCCAGCGAGAAAGAAACCCTGACCAGTCGTCTGATCGATCGCCCGATCCGCCCTTTGTTCCCCGATGGTTTTACCAATGAAGTGCAAATCGTTGCCACGGTGGTTTCCTTGGATCCGGAAATTGATCCTGATATTCCCGCTATGATTGGCGCATCTGCTGCTTTAGCGTTGTCCGGTGCGCCTTTTAACGGTCCCATCGGCGCTGCCAGAGTGGGTTATATCGATGGTAAATTCCTGCTCAATCCTTCCAAGACTCAATTGGAGACCAGTGCTTTAGACTTGGTGGTTGCCGGCACCCACAATGCCGTATTAATGGTTGAATCCGAAGCCAAAGAGTTGCCCGAAAAAACCATGTTAGATGCAGTTGTTTTTGGTCATGAACAATTACAAACCGTGATTAAAGCCATCAGCGAATTCGCCAAAGACGCCGGTGCCGAGAGCTGGGACTGGCAAGCTCCAGCGGTGGATAACAGCATCTTTGACAAAGTAGCTGCCGTAGCCCAGGCGGATTTTGTTGCCGGCTACAAAATTAAGGTAAAGCAGGATCGTTATACACACCTGGGTGGAGTACGAGATAAAGTACTGGCGCAATTGTGTCCCGAGGGTGACGAATCAGCTCTGGACAAAGGCAAAGTACGTGAAGCGATCGAAAAACTGGAGAAATCCATTGTTCGAGGTCAGATTATTGCCGGTGAACCACGTATTGACGGACGTGATACCAAAACCGTACGTAACATTAATGTCAGGACCGGCGTGATTCCACGTACACACGGTTCGGCCTTGTTTACCCGCGGTGAAACTCAGGCTTTGGTCGTGACGACCTTGGGGACGGCCAGAGATGCGCAAAACATCGATGCCATTGAAGGTGAGCGTAAAGAACACTTCATGTTGCACTATAATTTTCCTCCTTACTGTGTAGGTGAAACCGGCATGGTGGGCAGTCCCAAGCGCCGTGAAATCGGTCATGGCCGTTTGGCCAAGCGTGGTGTGGCGGCGGTCATGCCGTCTAATGAGGCTTTCCCTTATTCCATTCGAGTGGTATCTGAAATCACTGAATCCAACGGTTCCAGTTCCATGGCTTCTGTTTGCGGTTCCAGTTTGTCCTTAATGGATGCCGGCGTACCTATCAAGGCGCCGGTTGCCGGTATCGCTATGGGTTTGATCAAAGAAGGCGACAAATTTGCAGTCCTGACCGACATCCTGGGTGATGAAGATCATTTGGGCGATATGGATTTCAAAGTGGCGGGAACCGAGTCCGGTGTGACCGCTTTACAAATGGATATCAAGATCGACGGTATCACCAAGGAGATCATGCAGAAAGCTTTGGATCAAGCCAAAGACGGTCGCCTGCATATTTTGAAGAAAATGAACGAGGTTATTTCCGAGACTCGCCCCGAAATGTCCGAATATGCACCTCGTTACATTACCTTGAAAATCAATCCGGACAAAATTCGTGATGTCATCGGTAAAGGCGGTGCGACTATTCGTTCCATTACTGAGGAGACCGGAGCCAGCATCGATATCAGCGAAGACGGTACGGTGAAAATTGCTTCAGTTGACAGCGCTGCCGGTGAAGATGCTAAAAAACGCATCGAACAAATTACCGCGGAAGTGGAAGTAGGAATGATTTATGAAGGCAAAGTCTCAAAGTTAATGGATTTTGGCGCCTTCGTTACTATACTGCCCGGTAAAGACGGTTTGGTGCATATATCGCAAATCTCTCATGAGCGCGTTGAAAATGTCAGCGATAAGTTAGCCGAGGGTGATACCATTAAGGTGAAAGTCCTTGAAATAGACAAACAGGGACGAATACGTTTAAGCATGAAAGCGGTTGACGCAGCGTAACAAAAAAGGGCTGTTTTCAGCCCTTTTTTTATAGGAGTTTAAGATGAGCGTTATCAGAAAAGCCGTTTTTCCCGTCGCCGGGTTAGGAACGCGGTTTTTACCGGCTACCAAAGCAAACCCCAAGGAAATGCTGCCCATCGTGGATAAACCGCTAATCCAATATGCGGCAGAGGAGGCGATTGCGGCTGGAATTCGTGAGCTCATTTTTGTAACCAGCAGCAGTAAGCGAGCCATTGAAGATCATTTCGATAAGAACTATGAGCTGGAATCCGAGCTGGAGAAAAAGCAAAAAACCCAACTATTGGAAATCGTGCGTAATGTTGTACCCGAAAACGTCAGTTGTGTTTATGTGCGCCAACCCGAAGCCTTGGGCTTAGGCCATGCGGTACTCTGTGCTAAACATGTTGTCGGGGATGCTCCATTCGCGGTTATCCTGGCGGACGACTTAATTGACGGTGGCGACAACGGTTGCATGACCCAGATGGTTTCCCAGTTTCAGAAACACCGTTGCAGCATTTTAGGTATTCAGCAAGTCGACAAAGATGAAACCGATAAATACGGTATTATCAAAACCGACTCCATGGAAACGGGTATTGGCGTAGTGGAAAAAATCGTGGAAAAACCCAACCCGGCGGATGCACCTTCAAACCTGGCCGTGGTAGGTCGCTATATTCTCACGCCGCGAATCTTTGAATTACTCACCAAAACCCAACGCGGCGCCGGCGGTGAAATCCAACTCACCGATGCCATTGCCGCCTTGTTGCAAGAAGAAAGCGTCATGGGTTACCGTTTCAGTGGTACCCGCTACGACTGCGGCAGCAAAATTGGCTACCTGCAAGCTACCGTGGAATACGCCCTAAAACATCCCGAACTTAAAACCGAATTTCTGAATTATCTGAAAACCTACTGCGTGCCCAACCTTTAAAAGTGGCAATGTGTCCGAGCCGCTAATTTGCAGCGTGGTGTAACCGGTCCTACCGCAATAAGCGATCAATTTCAGAATACACCGAATCGATGTATTGCTCGACTTGTTCCATGTCTTTTGATTTGGTGGCCGCTTCCAGTGAAGCCAGAGCGGATTGGAGCTGGGGGATGTCGCAATAGGCTACCGCGCCGTGCATTTTGTGCGCGGTTTCAAACAAGGCCGAGATATCCAAGGAGGATAGGGCTTTTTGTAAGGACTTTTTAAATCTTGGCAGTTCCTCCAGTAACATATTCAACATATGAGCCTGGAAATTTTTTTGCATCGATCCATTCGTTTGCACGGTTTTCCGACCAGAATCCGGTTTACACAGTGTCAATATGGCGTTGATGAGTACGTCTTCATTGACCGGTTTGGTTAACACCCGATTGATACCCGCTTTCACAAAACTTTTTTGGTCATCGGGTAGGGCGTCAGCGGTCAAGGCGATAATGGGTAAGTTTTTGTTCGTGTTGGTGGAGGCGCGAATTAATTTGGTAGCCTCAATACCGTTTAGCTCCGGCATGTGAATATCCATTAGGATCATGTCGTAGTGGTCACTATTGAATGCTTCCAATGCCTGCTTACCGTTTTCAACCAGTTTGAATCCGGCGCCCGCCTGCGTCAGTAAATGCTCGATCAGTTTGGAATTGATGCGATTGTCTTCGGCGACTAATAGGTTCAAGCCTTCCAGCGCTTGGTTTTGAGTTGTGATGCTGCTGAGCGGGTGTTTTTCTTTTGCCGGATAAATCGTGGTGCGGGGGATTTGTTTTTCCACCAGCAAGCTATGGAGTATATTAAACAGTTCTTTATGTCGCGGTGGTTTGGACAAACAGGTACTGATGCCTTTGGACTTTAGTTGCATGACCAAATTATTGTCTATGCTGTTCACCAGGCTGACCACAGGTGTATCCATGGCACAGATTTCCGTGAAAGAGGTGCTGAATATCTCGGGATTCATTTCCAAATAATTCAAACTGAGTATGATCAGGTCGTAAGTATTTGGGGAGGCATTATCCAATTGCTTTTTGAGATCGGCCAGGTTGTCGGCAAAATAGGTTTTGATATCCCAATTGGTGAGCAGGTTTTGCAAAGCTTGCCGTGATGATTGATTGGTTTCATACAATAACACCTTATATCTTTGCAGTGCCTTGGACTTGTCAAATTTTTCCGTATCCAGCAATTTGCTTTTCTGAGATAGGGCGTTAACGAATGTGAACCAAAACGTGGAACCGACCCCCAGTTTGCTGGTAAAACCAATTTCTCCCTGCATGAGCTCCGTTAAGGACTTGGAGATGGCCAAACCCAAACCCGTACCACCGTATTTACGTGTGGAAGAGGAGTCCACTTGCTCGAATGTGGAAAACAATCGATATTGGTCTTTGTCCGCAATCCCTATTCCAGAATCGGAGACGCTGATTTTTATAACGGCTTTGTCATCATAGCTGTCATCCAGCATGACACGCACCACGATGTCCCCGCGCTTAGTGAATTTGATGGCATTACCTAATAGGTTAGTTAAGATTTGTCGAACTTTGGTCTCATCCCCTTTGATTGCCAGGGGAACGTCATTGTAGATCATGCAAGTCAGGTCGAGATTTTTATCATATACGCTGGGCATGAGCAGGGACAGCACGTCTTCTACACAATTGCGCAGATTATAGTGGTTGTTTTGCAGTCGAACCTTGCCTGCCTCGATTTTGGATATATCCAGAATATCGTTGATGATAGTTAAAAGATTGTCCGAGGATTTTTCTATGGTTTGGATCAGGTCCAACTGTTCCGGGGATGGAGAGGATTTTTTTAGTAATTTTATAAACCCAATAATTCCATTCATAGGAGTACGTATCTCGTGACTCATGTTGGCCAGAAATTCGGACTTCACTTTGCTGGCGAGCAGCGCCTGTTGCCGGGCCACAGCCAGTTCCTTGTTCTGGTGTTCCACCATGTGAATCGAGCTGAGTAAATCCGTTGTCGCTTGATCCACCTCCTTTTTTAGTTCGTCCCGGGAACGTTTGAGGGATGCTGCCATATTTTTAATACTTTGTTCCAGGGCTAACAATTCGCCATGGGCGCCGCTGTCGAAGGTGAGCTCTAAGTTTCCATTGCTAATCATTTTGGCGGCGTCGGAAATAGTGGAGATAGGATAGGTTACTTTTCGATTGAAATAGGATACCAATAGGTAACAAGCAAAAAATAAAACTGCCGAGGTGCTGGTTGTAAAGGCAATAACCGTGAACTTCTGTGCACTGACACCTGCCCGGGAGAATTCCACAATGGACCAACCTATAGGGGTAATGTCCTCTGACGGAAAATGGGAAACCGGAATATAAATGGGTTTCATGAAAAATACGCTCTCATCACTGAGTGCTTTGCTGTGGCTGCGTTTTTTGCCAGGTGAACGTAATAATATGGATCCGTCTGTATTCGTCAGTGTAACTGAAACCACATCTTGCTCATTTGCGGCGGACTGGGTGATGGGTTGTAGAATGGCGATATCTTTGGCAGCGAGACCGTAAGAGCTGGCTGATGCAATGTGCCGAGCCAGGGTTTCTCCGCGCAGGCTCAATTGGTGATCCAGGTGTTCACTCTCCTGATAACTGTAAATTCCGCCCAGTACAACAACGATTAACCCTGCCGGGACCAGGGATAGGGTAAAAAACTGTTGCTGTATAGTGAGCTTAATCATGTCATTACTTTTGTTGGGTTGTTGCTGACCCGTTAAACTATTCTATCAATACTGTAACGTTTAAATCATTTTGACTTTATCTTATTGAAAAATCTAGCGATTACTTTGGGTTTTTGTACGGATTCTAAGAAAGCCCCCTAGGTGAATAAAACGCCTTCTTGTGCCCCGAGTTTCATTTTAAACATAAAGCAGATTAAAATCATGATTCTAAATACACGGTAAAAGGAAAAAGGGTATCCGATGGAATTTCCAACAATTGAAGCGTTTATAGGCAATACCCCTTTGGTGCGGTTGCAACGTTTGGCTGACGGCAACAAGGGCAATGTGGTATTGGCTAAATTGGAAGGGAACAACCCTGCAGGGTCCGTTAAGGACCGACCGGCGATGAGCATGATTAACCATGCGGAAAAACGCGGTGAGATTTCTCCTGGGGACACCTTGATTGAAGCCACCAGTGGCAACACGGGTATTGCTTTGGCGATGGCGGCAGCCATTAAGGGGTATGAAATGGTACTGATAATGCCTGAGCATATGAGCCCTGAGCGGCGGGGAATCATGAAAGCTTACGGTGCACGTATCATATTGGTAACCCAGGAAGAGGGCATGGAAGGTGCCAGAGACTTGGCCAAATCCATGGCAGCCGCAGGTGAGGGTAAAGTGTTGGATCAGTTTGCCAATCCGGATAATCCGCGAGCCCATTATGAAGCGACGGCAGAGGAAATATGGCGCGATACTCAGGGCTCCATCACACATTTTGTCAGTTCCATGGGCACCACAGGAACCATAATGGGGTGCTCCTCATATTTGAAAGAAAAAAATCCTGAGATTCAAATTGTGGGTGTCCATCCTGCGGAAGGCGCCAGCATACCGGGGATACGGCGCTGGCCGCAGGAGTATCTACCCAAAATCTATGATGCCCGGCGTGTGGATAGAATCATGGAAGTCACGCAGGAGCAGGCGGAGCAAACCACACGTGCCTTAGCGGCGCAAGAAGGCATTTTTGCCGGTATTTCCAGTGGCGGAGCCATGGCTTCGGCTTTGGCTTTGTCGCAGGAGGTGGAGAGTGCAGTGATTGTCGTGATTATTTGTGACCGTGGTGACCGGTATCTTTCGACGGGGGTTTTTCCCAACTAGGGCGTTTTGGTGCGGTCGGCACTTTGTCACACAAAATATTGATATTTTGCAGCGAATGTAAGCTTTATTTAGTGCTATCTTTTAAGAAACCTCTGATTAATCTTGGGTGAGTTTGAAGATTCTCCTTGCTAAACACGGAGTTTAATCAGAGGTTCCAAATAGACACACCTTTTTGACCGATTCTTGAGTCTGTGGAATAGGAGGGACCATGTTACCCGAGTTGGCACCTGCAGTAGGACAATGGTATCGCAATCACCAAGGTTTGGTTTTTGAAGTCGTGGCTATGGACGAAGAAGAAAACCAGGTCGAAATTCAGTATTTCGGTGGCGATATCGACGAGTTGGATTTAGATAGCTGGGAGGGCTTGGTTGCAGAGGCTGTAGAGCAACCGGAGGATTGGTCGGGGCCTTACGATGAGATGGAAAAGGATGATTTGGGTTTCGATGACACCGGTAAACGTCCGTTTATGTCCTTGGATGATTTTGAATAGTTGTCATTTATGAGCGATAAAACCGGTGGTTTGTCACCACCGGGTTTTATGCAATACGCATTCTCTTAGCTCGTCAGTTTTTTGTATCTAATCCGGTGCGGTTGATCCGAGTCCACTCCCAGACGTTTTTTACGGTCTTCTTCATAGTCCGCGTAGTTGCCTACAAACCAGGTCACCTGGCTATCCCCTTCAAAAGCCAGAATATGTGTGGCAATACGATCTAGAAACCAGCGATCATGGGAAATAACCACTGCACAGCCCGGAAATTCCAATAATGCTTCTTCCAATGCACGCAGGGTTTCCACATCCAGGTCATTGGTGGGTTCGTCCAACAGCAGCAGGTTGCCACCGGATGCCAACAATTTAGCCAGGTGGACGCGGTTTCTTTCACCGCCGGACAGATCGCCCACGCGTTTTTGTTGATCCGTACCTTTGAAATTGAAGCGGCTGACATAGGCTCTGGAATTGATCTCCAGATTGCCCACCAACATATTGTCATGGCCTTCGGAGATTTCTTCCCACACGGTTTTGTCGGCCGCCAGGGAATCGCGGGATTGGTCCACATAAGCGATCTTGACCGTCTCGCCGATGCGAAGCTCGCCGCCGTCAGGATGCTCCTGTCCGGTGAGCATACGGAACAGGGTGGTTTTACCTGCACCGTTAGGCCCAATAACACCCACGATTCCGCCTTTGGGGAGATTAAACGTGAGTCCTTCCACCAGAAGTTGGTCGCCAAATCCTTTTTTAAGATCCTTGGCTTCAATGACCAGATCGCCTAGGCGGGGACCGGGAGGAATAAACAGTTCATTGGTTTGATTGCGTTTTTGGAAATCTTGATTGGCAAGGTCTTCGAATCGAGCCAGACGGGCTTTGCTTTTGGCGTGGCGACCCTTGGGATTGGAGCGTACCCATTCCAACTCGGCCTTCATCGCTTTGATGCGGGCGTTTTCCTGACGTTCCTCGACTTCCAGTCGTTTTTCTTTTTGTTCCAACCAGGAGGAATAGTTGCCCTCCCAGGGTATGCCGTGGCCGCGATCCAGTTCCAAAATCCAGCCTGCCACATTGTCGAGAAAATAACGGTCATGGGTTACAGCGACAACCGTGCCGCTGTAATCGTGTAGGAAGCGCTCCAGCCACGCTACCGATTCGGCATCCAAGTGGTTGGTGGGTTCGTCCAACAGGAGCATATCGGGTTTGGAGAGTAACAGTTTGCATAGGGCGACGCGGCGTTTTTCTCCACCGGACAAATTTGCCACACTGGCCTCCCAGGGGGGCAGGCGTAAGGCATCGGCGGCAATTTCCAAGGTGCGATCCAATTCCCAGGCGCCTGCGGCGTCAATAGCGTCCTGTAGTTTGCCTTGTTCTTCTAAAAGCGCATTCATTTCATCGTCAGACATGGGTTCGGCAAACTTCATGCTGATCTCGTTAAAGCGGTCCACCAATCCTTTAATTTCCCGGATGCCGTCCTCCACATTGGCGCGCACATCCTTATTTTGGTCCAGTTCCGGTTCCTGGGGTAGATATCCTACTTTTATACCGGTTTGGGGGCGGGCTTCGCCCAAAATGTCGGTATCGATTCCGGCCATGATACGCAACAAGCTGGATTTTCCCGAACCGTTTAAGCCTAATACACCGATTTTGGCGCCGGGGAAAAAAGACAAAGAAATATTTTTTAAAATTTCTCGCTTGGGTGGAACGATTTTGCCCACATCGTTCATCGTGTATATATATTGAGCCATTAGTAGTTGCAGTTCCTCGGTCGCATCAAACAAGCGCATATAATAGCGTTACCCAAAGCGATTTCAAGTGTCAGGTGTACCTATTGATTCTCGGCAAAAATTGGGCAGGGTTCACAGCTTGCGACGTCGGCCTAGGTTCTAAGCAGTGGCAATGTTAAAATTCCACAACTTTAATTGTAGGATAATGACAATGAAAATGTCCGGAGACGAACTCGAGACGCTGACCACTATGGGCGATATGGTACGCTGGGGCGCCAGCCGTTTTAATGAAGCCGGTTTAAGTTACGGTCATGGCACGGATAACGCTCTGGACGAGGCCTATTCACTGGTAAGATTTGCTCTACATCTTCCTCATGACATTCCTGCATACATGCTTAACAGCCACCTGAGTTTGGCAGAACGCAAGCAGGTATTGGATTTGCTGTGTCAGCGAGTGGAAACTCGATTACCCGCACCGTATTTGACTCACGAAGCCTGGTTTGCCGGATTGGCTTTTTATGTGGATCAACGCGTGCTTATTCCCCGTTCACCCATCGCAGAGTTGATCCATGATGGTTTTGAGCCCTGGATAAACTCATCACGGGTAGAGGATATTCTGGATTTATGTACCGGATCGGCCTGTATCGCCATTGCCTGTGCGCAAGCATTTCCCGATGCGGCGGTGGTTGGGACGGATATCAGCGCTGAGGCATTGGAAGTCGCCCGCATCAATATTGACCGCTATGACATGAGGGATCAAGTGCGCTTACAGGAATCGGATGTATTTGCCGCCCTGGAAGGGGAATTTGATGTCATTGTCAGCAATCCTCCCTACGTGAATCGACAGGATATGGAGGCCCTCACGGAAGAATTTCGACACGAACCCGGTTTGGCACTGGCTGCAGGGGGCGATGGTTTGGATATTGTGAAACGCATACTCAGCGATGCCGCCCGATTACTTAAACCCGAAGGCATTCTGGTGGTAGAGGTGGGCAACAGCTATCCTGAGTTGCTGGAGCAATACCCCCAACTGGATTTTACCTGGCCGGAGTTTTCCCATGGTGGTCATGGGGTGTTTATTCTAAGCCGGGAACAACTGCAATCGCTATGATATCTCCCGGGGAAAGCATGATATAATGCGATACCGCTGCTGTTATTTCTAAAACAGAATTGTAACTTATTGATTGTGCAGGTGAAAATGAAGTTAATTAAAATGAAGGGATGGGTGCTGATCCTATTGTTTCTCAGTTCTCCCATCATGGCGGCAGGTAACAACTCCCGACCTTATATTGAGCTCGATTATGTGCGTAACACAGTTGATATTTACGGCACGGAATTTAAGCCCAAAATGACCAAACTCAAGGGAGGCTATTATTTTTGGGATAAAATTGCACTGGAACTGCAATACTATGATAGTGGTAACGACTCGGTCGGAGGCCGAGATCTTGAAATAGAAAAGATGATAGGTTATTTCTTGCGCTTGGATTCGGATGTCCAGAATCGGGTTCGCATATATGTGTTGGCAGGACAGATAGAAACGCGTTTGGTCTATACGGGAGTCACCAGTGATTCCATTGATACCCAAGATATCGCCTTTGCCATTGGTGCGGAAGAGAAACTACAGGCCTATCAAAATGCCTACATCACCATTGAATACGGTCGTTTGATGAGTGATGAAGTGATTAACATTAAAGAACTGAGTTTGGGTATTCGTTTTGATTTCTAGAAGCTTTGCAATTATTGTTGCCGTACTTTCTTTAGCGGCTTGTGACAACGAAGGCGATACACAAAGCTTTGGGCAGAGTGTATTGCTGGATCAGTTGGGTATTACCAGTATTACTATTGCACCACAAAATACGGTTACTGAAAGCCCGGCCGGTTCGGTTTATTTATCGATTAACGATACTGAGCCATTAATAGCAACAGGTCATACAGTCAATGGTACTTCCGTGGTTATTTCAGACAAAGTGACCTGGAGTTCCAGTTCCTCCATTGCCACTGTCAACAGTAGTGGGTTACTGACCACGGGAGCCAATGCAGGAGTGGCTACAATCACGGCAAAATTGAGCACTCTGGTTGGTACTCAAGATATCAATGTCTCTGCGGCAACAGCACCTGCGATTGCTTTTCGACAAAATGGATCGGCAATTTCCACGCCTCCCTTAAGTGTGGATGTGTGTCGCAACGTGCAATTGGATGCGGTCGCAACTTATTCTGACTCCATCCGCTTGGTTACCAATAAAGCGGTTTGGAGTGTCAGTGTTGGTGATCAAGCCAATATACGGGTGAGTAACGCTGTGGGAAGTAAAGGTTTGCTTGGGACTTCGCAAGCCACTGCTGCTGCATCTTATCAAATTACCGCCAGCCTCAGTGGTACTGCCAGTGGCAATTTATCCATTAATGCATCCGGTGGCCCGAGTACTATTCAAGTGAGCCCTGCCACCGCAACCCTGGCCGTGGACACCACTCAGGATCTTCTTGCTAAAGGCGTGTTTGCCGGTGTGACTGAAGACATTACTCAAAATGTCAGCTGGAACAGTGCTCAGCCGAGTATCGCCACGGTTTCTTCTACCGGGATGGTAACGGGGATTTCGGGTGGCGATAGCAATATCACCGCCTCTTGTGGGGGTGTCACCTCTGTGCCGGCGGTTATGACAGTGGACGGTGAAACGCAATTGGTTTACGTGGAAATAGACCGCAGCAATATTGCTACGCACTATTTGTCGTTGAGTCTTAATGCTACTTATCAATTAGATCTCATTGCTCATTACCGCAATGATACCACTGACAATACGGTTGGCGTGGATGCGGACAGTACATGGGTCGTGCAAACCTTACCCACCCAGGCAGAGGTAATTAGGATCGATAATAATACAGGTCCTACAAAAGGGACCATTACCGCCATAGCTGCGGGGATAGCTGAAGTGGTAGTAACCCGCGGTACCAAGTCCGACAGTATCGTGGTAGTGGTTCAATAAAATGATACTTTGTTGATACGGGGGCACGATTTTTGTGCCCCCGTGGGCCAAATGTGCTGCCACACGGTCCAGTTGACCGCCATCCTAACCGCTGATTTCAAGACACCATCCAATCAACACCCACCGGAGCTGGTCACTTTCACATGGGTTGATGCCGTATATGCCCCATCGCTTGTTTCAACAATCACAGTTATGGTTGAGGCGCGTTCCAGTTTAATCCGGGTACTTATATGTAAGTGACTGTCTGAATCACTGGTAAAGCCGCTGGAGTCAAACACCGCTACCAATGGGTGGGTGTTATTGTCTGCAATAATGCTGACCCGCGTAGGATTTGGTAATTGAGTTTTTATGTTAATGGGGACTACGGCTTTGTTCTCTGCAATCGCCGGAGCCTTCAACTCTATTTGCGATGATGTTTCCGGTATAAAGCCTAATAAGATGTAGTACACATCGGTTTTCTCTGTTGCCATGAACGCTGTCTCCGCGACTTCAGCGTAGCTGTTGTGTTGGCAGAATGCTAATAATATCGTTATGACGAAACCACGTTTGTTGAACATCGGCAGGCCTCCATTGTTATTGCTCGTTGTTATTGCTTTTTCCCTGTATTAGGGGCTGTAGTCATGGTAGATGCCAATAAGCAAATGCTTATCACCTCAGTCTTAGCGTATTGTCATTTCTTTATCAGATACGGTTTCCGTTTTTATTGGCTTTCCTACGGCTCCATCCTGGAGCAGCGCCACAATCGGTGCACTTTACTGGTGCACTCCATGTAAATCCCTGGATTGAAGAAAATCTCTTAACGTACTGTAATTACGTGAAAAATTGTCTATTGAGAAGGTGGCACAAGGGTTGCTCCCACTAGAGATAAAGTAAGGTAACTCGGATTGATTGAGTTGCCGCAGATTCCATTGCAGGGGAGTGTACATGAAAGAAAAACTGGTGCTGGTCGGCAACGGCATGGCGGGGATGAGGACCATAGAGGAATTGCTCAGTCTCGCGCCGGATCAATATGATATCAGTGTATTTGGTGAAGAGCCTTACGGTAATTACAATCGCATTCTGTTGTCGCCGGTATTGTCCGGAGAAAAACAAATTGACGATATCATACTCAATACGGAGCAATGGTATAAAGACAATAATGTCACCTTACATAAGGGAACCCGGATCGATCGCATTGATCGCAAACAACGGGCGGTGATCGGTGCTGACGGCCGTGCCTACGACTACGATCGTTTGCTGCTGGCTACCGGTTCAACCCCGTTTGTCATCCCTATGCCCGGTCATGATTTACCCGGGGTGCTTACTTTTCGAGACATTAAAGATGTTTTGAATATGATGGATTACTCAAAGACCTATAAGCATGCCGTTGTTATCGGTGCCGGATTGCTGGGTTTGGAGGCGGCACATGGCTTAATGCGTCAGGGCATGCATGTTACCGTGGTACATTTGGAGCAGACCATCATGGAGCGGCAGCTGGATGAACAGGCCGGGGCAATGTTACAAAAGCACCTGCAACAACAAGGCCTGCAATTTTTAACCGCAACACAAACAGCAGCTATCGTTGGCGAATACCGGGTTAAAGGAGTTCGTTTTACCGACGGTTCAGAAATTGCGGCTGACTTGGTTGTTATGGCAGTGGGTATTCGCCCCAATATCAGCTTGGCGCAGAGTGCCGGGATTTATTGTGATCGAGGTGTTGTGGTTAATGACACCATGCAAACATTTGATCCGCGCGTTTATGCAGTCGGAGAATGTGTGCAGCATCGTGGTGCCACCTATGGATTGGTTGCTCCTTTATTTGAACAGGCTAAAGTCTGTGCCAATCATCTGGCGAATCTGGGTTACTCTCGTTACATCGGATCTTTAACGTCCACAAAGCTCAAAGTAACCGGTGTGGATTTGTTTTCTGCCGGTGATTTTACCGGTGACGACAGCACTGAGTCCATTGTAATGCAGGATGCGGCAGCCGGGGTCTATAAGAAGCTCATTTTGAAAAATAACAAACTGTCAGGTGCGGTCTTATATGGCGATACCATAGACGGTGCCTGGTATTTTCAACTAATGCGTGATGGAACCGATGTCAGCGATTTTCGGCAGCAACTCATGTTGGGGCAGTCGCACTTGGGTGATTCGGGGCATGGCGGAAAAAATGCGGCCATGGCTATGGATGATTCCATGGAAGTTTGTGGCTGTAATGGTGTGTGCAAAGGGACGATTGTTAACAGCATTGTAGAGAAGGGCTTATTTACTGTGGATGATGTTCGGGCGCACACCAAAGCATCCGGCTCCTGCGGTTCCTGTACCGGATTAGTGGAACAGATCCTGGCTTCAACCCTTGGCGGGGATTACTCGGCTGCTCCGAAAGAAAAAGCGGTATGTAAATGTACAGAGTTCACCCATGAAGCTTTGCGCAACAGCATTCGAGCGCAGCATTTGACATCAGTGCGCCAGGTAATGGATTTCCTGGAATGGAAGACGCCTGATGGTTGTGCCACGTGTCGGCCGGCAATAAATTATTATGTACTGGCTTACTGGCCGGCGGAAGCAAAGGACGATCCTCAATCTCGATTTATTAACGAAAGAGCCCATGCCAATATCCAAAAAGACGGTACCTTTTCCGTGGTACCCAGAATGTGGGGTGGACTGACCAATCCCACCGAATTGCGCGCCATCGCCGATGTGGTGGATAAGTTTAAGATACCGGAAGTGAAGGTTACCGGGGGGCAGCGTATCGATTTGTTTGGGGTCCCCAAGGAACAGCTCACAGCGGTGTGGGCGGATCTCAACGCCGCAGGAATGGTTTCGGGACACGCTTATGGCAAGGCCCTTAGAACCGTGAAAACCTGTGTGGGCAGTCAATGGTGTCGTTTTGGTACTCAGGATTCCACCACTATGGGGGTTGAGTTGGAACGCATGAGCTGGGGTTCCTGGATGCCTCATAAGTTTAAGATGGCGGTTTCCGGTTGTCCCCGTAATTGCGCTGAAGCCACCATCAAGGACTTTGGGGTGGTGGCGGTGGAGTCCGGCTGGGAGCTTCATGTGGGTGGTAATGGAGGGGTGAAAGTTCGGGCCACGGATTTGCTGTGTAAAGTACAAACCGAAGCGGAAGTGATGGAGTATTGCAGTGCTTTCATCCAATTGTACAGGGAAAATGCCAATTACCTGGAACGCACCGCACCCTGGATAGAGCGAGTAGGTTTGAGCTTTGTGAAACAGCAGGTGGTGGATGATGCAGCTACGCGAAAGGCCCTGGCAGAGCGCTTTCTGGAGTCACAAAGGATAGTACAAAAAGATCCTTGGTCGGAGCGCGCCGGCGGTGGGGTAGAGACTCAGGAATTCGTACCATTGATGAAATTAGGGTGAAATCAAAGATGTATGCTGAAGAAAAATTGGATTGGATATACGTGGGAAAACTGGATGACATACCCATGCTGGGTGCACGTGTCATCAACACCGATGAGGGTGATATTGCCATATTTAGAAACAGCAAGGACGAGGTGTTTGCCTTACGCGACCAATGTCCTCACAAAGGGGGGAAGTTGTCCCAAGGCATAGTGCATGGACGAAGCGTAACCTGCCCCCTGCATAACTGGGTTTTAGGTTTGGATGATGGGGAAGCTAAAGGACCGGATGTGGGTTGTGCGCAGCGGTTTGCAGTTAAATTGGAAGGGGATTGCATAATGTTGTGTCTTACTCCCGGCGGCAATTAACCATATAAAAAGTAATTGAAATGGGGCGGAGATTAACTCTCTGTCGTAATGCCATTTTTTCGGCGCGGGAAAATCGGCGGATTTTGTCCTATCGCATATTTAGGCTATAGTGATAGCCTGTTGCGTAACCCAAAAAGAACAAAATTCGGTTTTTATGGTGACAAAATCTGCCAAGTTTTCCCTGTCTTTACGTTCTAAAGTAAATGTGACAGTGGGGATGACCTTCCTGCTGGTTTTGTTTATTGTGACTTTTTTCGCTGTGACCCACGAACGTGATCGTTTGATGGAGGCCACGCGTAACCAAGTTTACGAAATTACCACCCTCTATTTCGACAGCCTTAATACCATGATGCTTACAGGCACGATGGATCAGCGTAGTATTTTGCGCAATAAAATGCTGGCCCGTTCGGAGGTGCTGGAAGCGCGTGTCGTCCGCGGTGAACCGGTACAGGGGCAATTCGGGCCCGGTTATCCCGAGGAACAGCCCCAAGATGAGCTGGATCGACGCGCTTTGTTGGGAGAAGAAATTCAGCAAATTGACGAAACCAAAGAACCCCGGCGTCTAACGGTGTTAACGCCGTTTCGGGCAACGGAAAACACCCGCGGCGTCAATTGCCTCAAGTGCCATAACGTCCCTTCCGGCAGCATCAATGGTGCAATTCGTGTCAGTTATTCCTTGGAAAACGTGGACCATGCGGTGCGTAAAGAAGGTTGGACCAGTGTCATCTTCAATCTTTTGTTTTTTATTATTGGTTTGATTCTGGTGAATTTTTTGTTGAAAACCTGGATTATCAACCCGCTCACCATGCTGATTGGGGTTGTGAACAAACGGGCACAAGGTGATAGTCAGGTCCGAGCGCGAGTAGCCTCCAACGATGAAATTGGTGAATTGGCCAGTTCTTTTAACCATATGGCCGACAATGTCAACGCCATCACCGCGCGAGAGCATGAAGCGGCGGAAGACTTGCGCATGAAAGTGGATCAGTTATTAAGTGTGGTTAGTCGGGTAACCGAAGGTGATTTTAGTAAGCGTATTAAAATCAGCGGCGAAGATGCAATCGGTGAACTGGCCGGCGGATTACAAATTATGATCGACAATACCCGGGATTCCATCGAGCAGAAGCGCAGTGAGGTGGAGATTCTGGAAAACAAGGTCGACAATATTCTCAATGTGGTGAGCCGGGCTGCCGGAGGGGATTTAACCGGGGTGGTCAAGGTAACCGGCGAAGATGCCATTGGTAAACTGGCCAGTGGTGTTCAACTTATGGTGGGTAATCTCAATTCTCTGGTTTCCCAAGTACAACGTTCAGGCTTGCAAGTAACCACATCGGCGACGGAAATGAGTGCCACAGCAAAACAACAGGAACAAGCGGTGTCGGAGCAAGCCGCTACCACCAATCAAATCACCAATACCGCCACCGCTATTTATACCACCACCAAGGAATTGGTCAACGCCATGGATGAAGTAGGGGAGGTAGCGGAACGCACCCGGAATTCAGCAGCTCATGGACACGATGAGTTGGGACGAATGGAGACCACAATGCAACAGATTGTTGATGCGGCAGGCTCCATTGCTTCCAAATTTGAGATCATTAATGAAAAAGCCAAGAACATCAATAGCGTAGTCACTACTATAACCAAGGTGGCGGATCAGACCAATCTCTTGTCCTTAAATGCCGCCATAGAAGCAGAAAAAGCGGGTGAATATGGCCTGGGATTCTCAGTCGTGGCCACTGAAATTCGCCGTCTCGCGGATCAAACCGCAGTGGCTACCTTGGATATTGAGCAGATGGTGCGTGAGATGCAAACCGCAGTATCCTCGGGGGTGTTGAGTATGGAAAATTTTTCCCACCAAGTGCGTACCAGCGTTGAGGATGTGAATCAGGTTGCGACACAACTGGCGCAAATAATTGAAGAAGTACAGACCGTAACGCCAAAATTTGAAAATGTGCAACAAGGTATGCATTTTCAGTCTCAGGGGGCACAGCAAATCAAACAGGCTATGTCCCAGCTTAACGAATCAGCCCAGCAAGCCGTGGCGTCGATACAGCAATCCACTTTTGCCATTGAGGCCTTAAACGGTGCCGCTTATTCCTTGCAGTCTGCGGTGTCCAAGTTTGTTGTAAAGAAATGAGTCAGTGTATAATTCGAGAAAATCAAATTTAGTGCGGCGGGTTTTGCCCGTCGCCGTGCAGAAACAGTTGCAGTCATGGAAGTTATAGTCGATTTATTAAAAACGAAAATCGGTTTAAACCCCGGTTCCATTGGTGAGTCCAGCATTCGTCGAGCAGTGACCCATTGTATGGCTTTGCATAAAATTGACACCATCAATGTATATTCACGCCTGATCCAGAGCAGTGACACGGAATTAAAACGCCTTATTGAGGAAATTGTTGTTACAGAAACCTGGTTTTTTCGTAATCAGGCCCAATTCCAGGCCTTGGCGAATCATGTTGTCAGCGAGCTTTTACCACAATGTTCTGCATTCAGACCTGTCCGCATTCTCAGTGTGCCCTGTTCCAGCGGTGAAGAGCCTTATTCTGTGGCTATCACGCTGCGAGAGGCCGGTATTCCGGCTGAGCTGGTTCACATCGATGCTATTGATATTAGCCGTCGTTCGGTCAATACCGCCCTTGCGGGTTGTTATTCCAAAAACTCTTTCCGGGACGTGGATCCCAGCTTGATCCGCAATTATTTTTTTCAACGCGAAGATGGATATCACCTGGTCAGTTTGATCAAAAAACAAGTGAATTTTTCTACCGGAAATTTATTAACGGATTCATTGAAAGAGCAATTTTATGACGTGGTGTTTTGCAGAAACGGTTTGATTTATTTTGATCGGGATGACCAGAAAACCATTATTAACAAGCTTTACCACTGTTTGATGGATCAAGGGTTGATGTTTGTGGGGCACGCGGAGTCCGCATTGGTTTCTTCTGAACAATTTAGTCAACTTCCCGATCACAACGCTTTTGCTTTTAAGAAAAACGGCTCATGTAGGGCTTTTCTGAAGAGCAGAGGCAATCAAATTCGTGAGCGAGATTGGGCTAAAATAATTGATTCTATTTCTTCCAGTGCGCAGCCGCTGACAAAAACACCAAAGCCGGATAAACCCAAGCTTCGGTCCTTATTGCCCGCAGAGCGCATGGTGTACCAAGGTCGCTACATTGAAGCAGGTGGTGTATGCCAGGAATTTTTGCAGCACACACCGGAGAGCGCCCAAGCCTATTACCTGTTAGGTTTGATTAAGAATTTTCAGGGCGAAGATGAATTGGCGATGAAAAATTTAAAAAAGGCCATTTATTTGGACCCCAACCACGAAGCGGCTTTGTCGCTGGCATTAGGGATCTCGAAAAAGTATGGCGACCATGATGCTGTCATGGCCTACAGTCGTCGGGTCAATCGGGTTAGAAATCGCAGCTCCAACAGCAGTTGAATATCATTGTCTGATTGAAGTTGGGTGTAGCACCTAGCAAAAGGGGATAACCATGTCGGAAGACCCGAGCGTTACTACCAACTGCTGGTCAACCGTTGGTGTATGGGGCACTCACCACCAACCGCGCTGTGACAAACTCGCACAGGTTATTCATTGTCGCAATTGCGATGTGTTTAAAAAAGCCGGTAGAACCCTGTTTGAAAAGGCAGTGATGGACGGGGAGCTGGCTTATTGGACGGATCAGATTGCCCAAATCAAAAAAGAAATCGATAAAACGGATTTATCGATTCTGACGTTCAGGCTGGGTGATGTTTGGTTAGCCTTGCCGACACTCATTTATTCTCAAATCAGCCCGGTAGGCTACACTCATAAAATACCGCATAAAACAGCTGAGTCCGGTTTAAAGCTGACCAACGTCAGCGGGGTACTCTATGTTTCGGTGTGTTTAAGTCGCTTTCTTGGATTGAATGAATTTAAGTCAACCCAGACAGACAGGAATATGCTGGTATCTTTCTATGGTTCAAACTATGTATTTCAAACCAATGAAATTGGCGGTGTGTATAGGGTGGATTCGGCCAACCTAAAGACGGTGGAGAGCGCCACTATAAATACCGCCTTATTAAAGGGAACCATGGATGTTGCCAACCGACCCTGTTTATTATTGGACGAGTCCGCGCTTGCTGCCAATATCCGTGATCACATAAGTGGTGTTTATGAATAAGGACTTGTCCGAATACTCCATGCAGGAGTTGTTTTGCCTGGAATTGGAAAACCAAACCGGAGTTCTGTCCCAGGGGCTGATCGGTTTGGAGGATACGCCATATTCAAAATCCAATATGGAAAAATTGATGCGTGCCTCTCATTCCATTAAAGGGGCAGCCAGGATTATCGGTCTGGATGAGCTGGTTAATATTGCTCATAAAATGGAGGATTGTTTTGTTGTCGCTATGAAGGATCGGACGCAGCTAAGCAGCGAAAGTATTGATGTGTTACTGCAAGCGGTGGATTTGATGAATCTTGTTTCCGATTCTCAAGATGAGTTAGTGTCTAAGCTGCAATCACTTGAACCGCAACTGGCAGAACTGGACTGTCAACTGGATTCTGTATACCGAAGCATTAAGTCCGGCGATAGTGTGGCGTTAACCAAAGTCGGGACCAAAAAAAGCTCGAAAGCAAAAGCTAAAACCAATCCCAAAGTGAATCCCAAGAAGTCCAACACCCAAAAGACAAAAACACAAAAGAATAAAACTCAAACGACCGCAGTCAAAGTAGCGACGACGGTAGCTGCAAAATTGGGTTCGCGTTCTGAAACACCCTCGCGGGCGCCGGAAAAGTTACTAAGAATAAACGCAGACCGGTTGACCAAGCTCATGGGGTTGTCCAGTGAATTGCTCATAGAGACTCAAAGAATCAGGCCTGTGTCCAATGCCATGCAGCAATTACGAAAGCGCTACGGTGAAGTTTCGACCGTTATGGATAAACTACGTGATGGTTTACAGGTTGATCGGGTATCTGAACGTAATATGGCTTTGCTGTTGGAAGCTCAAATGAAGCTTATTGAGTGTCGTAATACACTTAGTGAACGGATTGAGGATCTGGAAGAGTTTGATCGAAAGAGTGGCTACTTGTCCAGCCGTGTCTACAATGAATTGGTGTCCACTCGCATGCGCCCTTTTTCCGATAGTGTTCAGGGACTAGAGCGAACAGCAAGAGATTTAGCGCGGTCCTTGGGGAAAAAAGTTAAATTGACGATCCAGGGTTTGGATACACCAGTGGACAGAGAAATCTTGGAGAAAATAAAGTCCCCATTGACACATTTAGTACGAAACGCGATTGACCACGGTATAGAGCATCCTCAAGACAGGCAGCAAAAAAACAAAAATTCCGAAGGCAAGGTGAATATCAAGGCAGGACACATAGGTGCCGTACTGCACGTTTCTGTGGAAGACGATGGGCAGGGGGTGGACTTATCGTTGTTGAAGCAAAATATTTTAAGTAAGGGATTGTCCTCTGGTGAAATTTTAGAGGAAATGAGCGAAGCCGAACTGTATGAATTTATGTATTTGCCCAATTTCAGTACCAGAGGCGAGGTAACAGAGATATCGGGCAGGGGGGTGGGCTTGGATGTTGTTCGAGCCATTATTCATGATCTGAAGGGAACTTTGGCGACTACCAGCGTTACCGACAAAGGGATGAAGGTTTCCATTCAAATACCTCTGACCAAATCGGTGATATCGGCAGTGGTGGCTGAAATAGCGGGAGAGTTATATGCTTTTCCTTTATCCCGCGTTACTCGTTTGATGACGGTAGCTGCCACCGAGCTCAAAACGCAGGAGGGTCGCCAGTGCGTGATGCTGAATGATCAAGTCATTGATGTAGTGCCGGCGTCTGCGGTGTTGGAATTGGATTCAACTTTTTATGGCAGCGATGATTTACACATTGTGGTCATCGGTCAAGGTCACAACTTATACGGTGTTTTGGTGGAGCGCCTGTTAGGACAGAAAGAGTTGTCCGTGCAAAACTTAGATCCCTGTCTTGGCAAGATCCAGGACGTTACCGCTGCTGCTCTATCAGAACAAGGCAGACCCATATTGATCATCGATATGGATGATTTTTTTCGGTCCACCGAGGTGACGATTCATAGAGCCTCGGGTGCGCCGTTTTCCGTAGAAAAGTATTCGAGCTATCTTCCGGCACGCAAACGAATTTTGTTTGTGGATGATTCTTTAACGGTGCGTGAGTTGGTGAAGAATCTGCTGATAGCAGTGGGTTATGAGGTCGAATTAGCTGTGGACGGTGTGGATGGGTGGAATACCTTAAGGCGTTCCAGATTTGATTTGGTGATAACCGATGTGGATATGCCGCGTATGGATGGAATTGAACTGGTGCAATCGCTGAAAGCCGATACGCGTTTACAAAAAATACCGGTGATGATTATTTCCTACAAGGATCGCAGCGAGGATCGAGTACGGGGTTTGCAGGCCGGTGCTGACTACTACATTGCCAAAGGTAGCTTCCAAGATAAGTTGCTGATAGAGGCTGTAAAGGATCTCATCGGGGCACCGGTTGGACTGTAAATTACGCTGTACACTTTGTAAGTCAAATGAAGGGGGGGGTACTTACGCGGATTTCCTACATTTTTCTTTTGGACTATTTTTAACGGTATGGGCTTTTTTGTTAACTCTATGAAAAATATGGTGAATTAATAAAAACCGAGCGAAAATTGGAGTAATTCCGTAGGAAAGCGCAGAAACAGCTATACTATATGGCCAGACCTATGGATAATGAAGTAACAGCGGGAATTTGTATCAGGGACAGACTGGAGATTTAGGCGAATACGACATTATAATGATAGTGAAGTCAACGACAGATAAAATTTCTGTAGTCCTGTTAGTAGATGACCAGCCCATGGTAGTCGAAGCGATTCGGCGCATGCTGGTAAATGAAAAAGACATCATCTTTCATTCCTGTAGCGATTCCTCAAAAGCCATTCAAACGGCCATCTCGGTCAGACCGACCATCATTCTACAAGATTTGATCATGCCGGGTGACGATGGTTATGCCTTGATTCGAAAATACCGTCAGATCGAACAATTGGAAAACGTGCCCGTCATTATTCTCTCCACCAAGGAAGATCCGCACGATAAAAGTTTGGCCTTCGAGCGGGGTGCCAGTGACTATTTGGTAAAACTACCGGATAAAATCGAGCTGATTGCCCGGATAAGAGCTCATACTAAGAATTACCTGATTCAATGCGAAAGAGATGCGGCTTTTGAAGAGCTGGGACATTTGCAAAAACAACTGGAAATCAGTAATGCGGAATTGCAAAAGTTAACCTGCCAGGATGGTTTAACCGGCATTGCGAACCGCCGACGATTTGATACCTTTATCCGCAAAGAGTGTTTACGCTCTTTTCGGGAAAAAAATCCCATTTCATTGTTGCTGATTGATATCGACTATTTCAAAAACTATAACGACAACTATGGCCATTTACGGGGTGATGATTGCATTTGCCGTGTTGCCAAATGTTTGCAACAGGCGGTACATCGGCCTGCTGATTTGGTGGCGCGTTATGGGGGGGAAGAGTTTTCTGTAGTATTACCCAACACAGACATAGATGGGGCAACAAAAATTGCAACTCAGCTACAGAAAGTGGTAAATGAAATGCGTATTCCTCACGAATTTTCACCGGTGTCGGACTGTGTCACGATCAGCATGGGGATTGCCTGCCGGGTTGCCAGTGAGCTGGCGTCTCCGGATGATTTAATTGAGATGGCGGATCGGGCTTTATACCAAGCAAAAAATAGCGGCAGAAATCGTCACATTATTTCAGATTTGTGTTTAGAGCCGGCTTGATCGATTATATAGTTAGACGATAACGTCGACGTGTAATATCCAAATAACAGATTAGAAAAATTATTTCAATTTTATTTCCTATTGCAAAATAGATTCCTCTATAATAGCCGATGGTTTTTGGTCTTATGGATTGTAACGGTAGACGGCAAATGGCAACGACTGAAGAGGTTAATGCATGGAGGGTGGCGGAATGTTGAGTAATGTATCTCTGTTTTCAGGTTTACCTGAGGCTGATCGTAACGCGATCGCTGAGCTTGCAACCATCCGAAGTTTTCCCAGAAATACCATCATCATATCTGAAGGTGATGATTCTGATTCCATGTATGTCGTTTTAAGCGGAAAAGTAAAAGTATATTTGAGCGATGATGAGGGTAAGGAAATCATTATCAATATTCTCAAAGATGGCGATTATTTTGGCGAATTAGCCTTGCTGGACGAGTCTCCTCGGTCTGCCTCCGTAATGACACAGGAAGACAGCAAATTGGCGGTATTATCCAAAACGGCATTTGAGGACTGTTTAAAAACCAATCCAGGTATTGCGCTGGAAGTGATTAAAGGGTTGTCAGCGCGCTTACGCAACCTTACCGACAACGTGAAAAGCTTGGCTTTGATGGATGTTTACGGCAGGGTCGCACGAACTCTCTTGGATATGTCGGAAACGCACGATGGCGTGCAGGTCATCACTCAAAAATTAACTCAGAGAGACATTGCCAGCATGGTTGGAGCGTCGCGTGAAATGGTGAGTCGAATCCTAAAGGATCTGAGTATTGGTGGTTATATAACTATCGAAAACAAAACCATAACGATCAATGAAAAACTTCCACACGGATGGTAGTTAATACCTAATCCTGGATAAGGACCACTTTATTGGTCAGCCATTCTTCAAAAAAATCCGGATCTTTAGATCAATTCGATTTTCCTTCCTGGCTAAATACCGTTAATCCTGGTGGTGATACCAAGGAGGCGGCTCTTTATACTCAGGTCTACGCCCTTATGGAAGGAATAGTAGAACATCAACAACACTTGTTTGGCGAATCTGAACTGTTACGCGGATTGATGGTGACGGAAATACTGGCTCATATCCATATGGACCGGGATACCAAGCTGGCTACTTTGTTGTACGCATTATTGAACGTTTCTGCCATTAGCTTGGAAGAGATACAAGCCCGGTATGGCGATAACGTTGCGGGGCTGGTGAGTGGCATCGACAAAATGCGTATCGTTGATGCCTATGATTTGCACTCCAGTGATAGATCCCATGACAAGCGCCAATTGGAGAGTGTACGCAAACTGCTGTTGGCATTGGCAGAAGATGTTCGGGTCGTCCTGATTAAGTTGGCCGAACGTTTACATATTATGCGCAATTTAAAATTAGTGGCCGAACCGGTGCGGGTGCACCTGGCGAAGGAAACTCAGGATATTTTTGCGCCTCTGGCCAGTCGATTGGGTGTATGGCAAATTAAGTGGGAGCTGGAGGATCTGAGCTTTCGCTATCTGGACGAAGGCGCTTACCAGAAAGTAGCTACTATGTTGGCGGAACGTCGGGTGGATCGAGAAGCCTATATCGCCAAGGTGACTGATATTTTGCGCAAGGAGCTGGTTTCTGCCGGCATCAAAGCAGAAGTGACCGGCAGGCCCAAACACATATACAGCATTTGGAAAAAAATGCATCGCAAAGGGGTGCATTTCGAAAATCTTTTTGATGTCAGGGCCACCCGGGTGATGGTTAACTCTGTAGCGGATTGTTATGGAGTACTGGGTATTGTACATAGTATTTGGCGTCCCATTAAAAGTGAATTTGATGATTATATCGCGACACCCAAGGATAATGAGTATCAATCGCTACATACAGCGGTCATTGGGCCGGACAATAAAACTTTGGAAATACAGATTCGAACTTACGATATGCACCAACACTGTGAATACGGAGTGGCAGCTCATTGGGGTTACAAGGAAGGTGGCCGTCAGGATGCTAAGTATCACGAGAAAATTGCTTGGTTAAGACAGTTATTGGAGTTAAACGAGGATCACGATGGAGCGGATGAAGCCGACTTTATTGATGATTTCAAGGCGGTAGTATTTGAAGATAGGGTATACGTTTTAACGCCCAAAGGCAAAGTTGTGGATCTGCCTCGCGGCGCCACTGCATTGGATTTTGCATACCACATACATACGGATGTTGGGCATCATTATTGTGGTGCTAAAGTGGACGGTAAAATTGTTACCATATCTCAGGAATTGCAAAACGGCCAGCAAGTGGAAATACTTACCTCTCCTCATAGTAAGCCCAGTCGTGATTGGCTCAATCCACATCTGGGTTATGTCAACAGTTCCAGGACCCGTGCCAAGATTAGAAGTTGGTTTAAACAGCAGGATTTTTCCAAGAATCTGGAAGAGGGTAAATTACTGTTTGAAAAAGAACTGCATCGACTGGCGATTCATGCTCCCGATACCGACAAGTTGCTGCAACGGTTTAAACTGAACAAACGAGATGATTTGTATGCCGCGATAGGACGTGGTGATGTCACCATGGCGACGGTTATACACAGTCTGAAGGAAAGTATTCCTCCCTTCCAAAAACAGACACACCATTTTCCGCAGCGTAAATCCAAATCGGGCTCTCAAAGTGATATTAAAATCATGGGTGTCGGGGATTTGCTTACTAAGATGGCTAATTGTTGTAAACCTGTACCCTTTGATGCCATTTGCGGTTACATCACGAGAGGCCAGGGAGTCACAGTCCATCGCAGCGAATGTCGCAATTTACTGCGGCTGCGATCATTAGAAAAAGAGCGCATTATCGAAGTGAGTTGGGGTAGTTCCAGCGATAGTGTGTACCTGGTGGACGTGGTGATACGTGCTTATGATCGGCCGGGTTTGCTCCACGACATTACGTCCATCGTAATGAATGCGTCTTTAAATGTGATGTCAATGAATACCCATACCGACAAAAAGTCTCATCTGGCCTACATGAAATTTACAGCGGAGGTCAGTGACGTGGAACAACTCAGTACTGTATTTACCAAGATTGAACATCTACCCAATGTACTGGAAGTCAGTCGTAGTGTGTCCTAGAGCTGAGCAGGAATTTTCGGTGTTACAACCATGAGCCGCAAGAGGCATGCCTGTCTCATCGTAGCTATGCTGCTATTGCTGGTGGATTGCGCTTCGGTGCAACCCGTGGACAGCGATGGAGACGGCATCAGTGATGTTGATGAAGCCCGAATCCATCATACCGATTCCCAACGGATAGATACGGATACTGATGGTTTGGCCGATGGTCTGGAGATTGTTGAATATTTAACCAATCCCTTGGCGCGCGATACGGATGCTGATGGTTATTTCGATGGAGTGGAAGTACGTCACGGTAAAGACCCTACCGATCCGGAAAGCATTCCTGTCTCCCAGGATTTGGACGGTGATGGTCTTAGTAATGAGGAGGAAATACATTTAGGAACGCATCCTCAGCTCATTGACACGGATTTCGACGGATTAAGTGATGCAGAAGAAGTCAAAAAATATTTTACCAATCCTGTGGCTGTGGATACGGATGGCGACAAGTTTTGGGATGGGGAAGAGGTAAGCTTGGGATCCGATCCTGCTGACATCGACAGTCAGCCTCCCTCTGGCACTTCTCATTAATCGAGAAATTGCAGAAAAAGTGGTAGAATCCCGCCTCAGGCGGCTCTGGGGTGTTATTCCATTCCTATTATGGTACTGTAGCCAGCTCGCGCATGTCTCTCATGCGCCGGTGGATTGCTAAATACAATCTGAAAAAATTAAAATTAACAATGTGTTATAGATAATGCCGAAAAAAGACAGTTATAGTTACGAAGAGTTATTAAGCTGTGCCAGGGGAGAGTTGTTTGGGGTGGGGAACGCTCAACTACCTTCTCCTCCGATGCTAATGCTGGACCGTATCGTCAGTATTAATGAGACCGGCGGTGCATATAACAAGGGTCAGATCATAGCTGAATTGGATATAAACCCGAATCTTTGGTTTTTCGAGTGCCATTTCCAAGGTGATCCAGTGATGCCCGGTTGTTTAGGTGTGGACGCCATGTGGCAATTGGTGGGTTTTTACCTGGGGTGGCTGGGAGGCGAAGGCCGGGGACGGGCTTTAGGGTCAGGCGAGGTGAAATTTACCGGGCAGGTGACGCCAAAAAATAAGTTGATTACCTATCGAATCGATATTAAGCGGGTAATCATGCGGCGTTTGGTGATGGGGATCGCTGACGCTGTCATGGAAGTGGATGGTGACCCAATATATGCCGCTACGGATTTACGGGTTGGGTTGTTCACATCAACGGATGCATTTTAGAAGGAAAGTCAATTGAAACGCGTTGTAATTACCGGCATGGGGGTTGTCTCCAGCATAGGCAATAATAAAAATGAGGTCGCGGATTCTTTATATCACACGCGATCCGGCATTTCACACAGTGAAGAATATGCAGAATTAGGGTTTCGCAGTCATGTACACGGAAAAATCGAATTAAATACTGCGGAACTAATCGATCGAAAATTGTTGCGTTTTATGGGGGATGCGGCAGCATATAATTATTTGGCAATGCAAGAAGCCATTGAAGATGCCGGCCTGGAAACTCAGCATGTCTCTAATGAACGCACTGGCTTGGTGGTGGGTTCCGGTGGTGCTTCCACAGAAAATACCGTTTTAGCTGCCGATATTCTTCGCTCCAAAGGTGTGCGTAAAGTGGGTCCCTTTATGGTTCCACGTACCATGGGCAGTACCACCTCAGCGTGTTTGGGCACGGCATTTAAAATCAAAGGTGTGTCTTATTCCATCAGTTCGGCCTGTTCCACCAGTGCCCATTGTATTGGCAATGGTTATGAACTGATTCAAATGGGAAAACAGGACATCATTTTTGCCGGTGGTGGTGAAGAAGTACATTGGAGTCTGACAGTGTTGTTTGACGCCATGGGAGCCTTGTCTTCCAAATACAACGACAATCCCAGTGTGGCTTCACGGGCATTTGATGCAGACCGCGACGGGTTTGTCATTTCCGGCGGTGGAGGCGTTCTGGTATTGGAAGAATTGGAACACGCCAGAAAACGCGGTGCGAAAATATATGCGGAAGTTGTAGGGTATGGTGCTACCTGCGACGGTTATGACATGGTACAACCTTCTGGAGAAGGGGCTATACGTTGTATGAGGCAAGCGCTGCAGAATGTAGATGCACCTATCGATTATATTAATGCCCACGGGACCAGCACACCCATCGGTGACGTTAAAGAATTGCAGGCAGTTGCCGAAGTGTTTGGGGACGCTATCCCGAAAATCAGTTCCACCAAATCATTGACCGGGCATGCGTTAGGTGCGGCAGGCGTAAACGAAGCAATTTATTCGTTACTGATGTTGGAAAAGGACTTTATTTGTGAATCCGCTCACATAAATGTACTGGATGAACAAGCACAGAATATGCCAATAGCCGTGAAACGAATCGATAATGCAAATCTGCAAACGGTACTTTCCAATAGTTTTGGATTTGGCGGTACGAATTGCAGTTTGGTGTTTCAAAGGTATTCGCCAGAATGAAAGAGTTAGCACTTAATTTGGGGCAGTCAAAAGGGCGCCGGACGCTTGATAAAGCCGATGGATTTACCACTACATTTGGTGCAGAAGCCGAATTTTCAGGCAACATCGGTGGTCGTGGCCACTATTTAATCCTAGGCCATGTTAGGGGCGACTGTGACATAGAGGGCACCTTGGTGGTGGGCGAATCCGGCCATTGGCAGGGGAATGTTATCGCCGATCACATTCTAATTGCCGGAAAAGTGGAAGGTGACGTGGTCGCCAGAGAAAAAATGGAAATAATTTCTACTGCCCACGTGGTTGGAACCATTCGCAGTCAATATTTGGCCATTGCCGAAGGCGCTGTTCATGAAGGCGTGGTACATATGGGCCGGGAAATGGATGTGAAACGCTTTAAAGACAAGCGCGATAGCTGAAAAATTCACAAATTGTAGGGATTGCATAATCCCTACAGCAAGCTATTGTAATTCAATAAAAAATCTAATCTGCTCGCTAATCCGACTCATACGATCGGGTTACTTCTTGATCATTTTGTTCAGTTTGTATTCAGTCTAACTGCGATACAGTTCGCTCTGATTTTAATCAAATATTAATTTTTGTAATTTTGGAGGATGGCGATGCGAGTTTTCGTTATTGGTCTGGCTGCGATGTTCTTTTCCGGAATAGCTGCCGCGGACTTGGATCTGGCTAAGAAAAGTGGTTGTTTGGCTTGCCACAGTGTAGATAAGAAAATTGTTGGTCCCGCTTGGAAAGACGTTGCGGCTAAATACAAAGGCAACGCGGGCGCTAAAGGTGAGCTTTTGAAAAAAGTTAAAACCGGCGGTAAAGGAAACTGGGGTCCTACACCCATGCCTCCTTACTCTCCCCGAGTATCTGACGAAAATATCGAAAAATTAGTGGATTTCGTCCTCGGCCTTTAATTTTAAGGTATTCGATTCTTCGTGAGAATCCAGGCCGTATCACTCACGTGATACGGCTTTTTATTTGCCGGGTTGAATGACCATATTACAAGAACAACGGCCTCAGTTTTTAGTATAATTTCCCAAATCACAAGAAGGATATGGCATGCGTGTATTGGTTGTTGAAGACGAAATTCCCTTACTCGAGCAGTTAGTGTCCAATTTGGAAGATGCGGGCTATGCGGTGGATCGGGCTAAGGATGGAGAAGAGGGCTTCTATCTGGGATCGGAGTATCCTATAGACGTTGCCATAATCGACTTGGGTTTGCCTAATTTATCCGGTATTGATTTGATCACCAAATTGCGGACCGCAGGGAAAAATTTTCCTGTCCTGATATTAACAGCGCGAAATCGTTGGCAGGATAAAGTGGAAGGTTTGGAAGCCGGTGGTGACGATTACATGGTTAAACCCTTTCACATAGAAGAATTGTTAGCTCGGCTCAAAGCCTTGTTGCGCCGTTCAGCCGGGTGGTCTCATTCCGTCATTACTTGTGGTCCGGTGACTTTGAATTCGTCTACACAACAGGTATCTGTTGATTCCAATGAATTGGAGCTAACGGCGTACGAGTACCGCGTTCTGGAATATTTAATGTTAAATGCAGGGCAAGTCGTTTCAAAGCTGCAATTAACCGAGCATATTTACGACCAGGATTTTGACCGGGACAGCAATGTTATTGAGGTGTTTGTTGGAAGGCTGCGACGTAAATTGGATCCGGAGGATAAATACAACCCCATCGAGACTTTGCGAGGACGCGGATACCGTTTTGCCTTAGCACCCTCAACCAATCGACAAGAAGGTTGACATGCCCTCTTTAACTGCTCGGGTACTGATTGTAGCAAGTATTGTATTGATCAGTTTTTTCGGGCTCGTGGGTTTGACCTTGGAGCGGGCTTATTATTCAACCACTGAAGAAGCGCTAAAAGACCGCTTGGCGGGTCAAATTTACGCTCTTATTGCCACCACAGAAGTCAAAGAACAGGGTGTTTATATGCCGGATCCGGTGCCGGAAGCTTTATATTTTTTGGCAGGCCCGGAATTGTATGCACAAATCAGCCAAGTGGGCGATAAGACTCCTGTCTGGCGTTCCAGTTCGTTGGCCACAGGAGAGCTGGGTTTTATCGCGGATTTGCAGCGCAATGAGCGATACTTTTCCTACTCAACATCACAACAGAACGGTAAAGCCTTTGCTATGTTGAGTCATGGGGTTGCCTGGGATGACAGTCTGAATCCGCAACGTTATGTATACAGCGTAGCGGAAGACCTAACCGTGTTTAGAAAAAAAATCAGCGCGTTCAGATACAATTTATGGGGTTGGTTATGTGCAGTTGGGTTACTGTTTCTTTTGGTGCAAGGTGGAATTATCAAATGGGGTTTGGCGCCGTTGCAGTCTGCGGCGGCTGAATTGTCCGCTATCGAGCAAGGTCGACAAATGCTGTTGCAAAGGGAGTATCCGGTTGATCTTAAGGGGTTGACGGACAACCTCAATGCATTGTTGGGGCATCAACAGGAGCACTTGGAGCGTTATCGGCATACCCTGGGTGATTTGGCACACAGTTTGAAAACACCACTAGCCGTATTACAAAGCACAATAGAAAAAACTACGGACTTGCCGGAATTGAAACAAGTGGTTCAGGATCAACTGGATCGCATGAATCAAATTACGGAATACCAACTGCAACGGGCGGCCGCAGCAGGGAAAACACCTTTAGTCGCACCGGTCAACGTCGATGTGGTTGTCCATAAAATTATTAACAGTTTGATGAAAGTGTACAACCGCAAAAAAGTTATAACGGAAGTGAAAGTGACTTCGGGTGCGGTATTTCATGGGGATGAAGGCGATCTTATGGAAGTAGCCGGAAACTTACTGGACAATGCTTTTAAGTGGTGTGACTCCAAAGTGGCTATCCGCATTTCTAGCTTGGGAGAAGCTGATACAACTAATCCGTTGGCAGAAAACGGTATACTGATCGTTGTGGAGGACGATGGATTAGGAATACCGGATCGGAAAATCAAACAAGTTATTCAAAGAGGTGTACGAGCTGACCAGGGTGTGCACGGGCATGGGATTGGATTGTCCGTAGTGCAGGACATTGTGCATATCTACGGCGGCGAACTGCGTCTGGGACGCAGCGAGCTGGGAGGTGCAAGGGTAGCGGCATCGCTAAGCACCCATTGAACGATTTGCGACCAGGACGCCCTCCGCTCGCCGTGTTCGCTTACAGAGCTACGTGGTTTAGTCTGTGTCTTTACGGTTTTGATTTAAGGGATGGTCTTCATTGTAAATTTGTACTACCAAAATTCCCATCAAAACCACTGCGACGACGGACACTGCTGTTACCATCCAAGTTAATACATCCAACACGTTTATTGCCTCCCTACAGGATTTTACATTCAGAATGCCGCTGATGATGCATTAAAAGTACCGGGCTGGCAAGACCCAGATCTTGAAGGCACTATTTTGCAGTGGTTTTCTCAATAAAGCCCAGTTGGCCGTTTGCGTGTATATGCGTGTATTCCACTGTATTGAGTAGGGAATCGTTGCTCATTCCACCTAAGATAAACACAAACTGATCGTTATGGGCTATGGCAGCAGCACTGCGTGGTTGCCGCAAAGCAGCGGTCATGCGCCACTGACCGATCTGTCCGGATGCGGCGATGAGGGCAAATTCCACGCTGTCGAGACGTTGGGCGCCGTTATGACCGCCGGCGATATACAAATGATTCGCGGCAGCAAAGGCCGAAGCAATAAAGCGAGGATGGTTTAAACGGCTCTTTTGAATTTGCCAAGGCGTGACAAAGCCATCAGCACGAATTCGGCTCATTTCTACATCACCGTAACTCATGCTGTTTTGTTTTTGCACGTGTCCCCCTAAAACGTATAGGAATTCCTTATATACAGCTGCGGAATGTATGTATCGATCCAGCAAGGATTGCTCTGGGTCCGTTTGCCATTGGGCCATTTCTCCGTCTGCAAAAATTTGCGAGTGTTCAATAGATCGCAAAAACTTACCGTCATAGCCACCGATTGCAAAAACACGACCTGATTTGTCCGATGCCACTTTTAAGCCGCGTCGCGGAGTGCCCAACGGCGTTACTGTTTCCCAGGGGGACAGGCTCCCATTTTCCAGAATCCGGGCTCTTTCTACGGTCGCGACAGGGTAATTGGCCGCGCCCAAGGGGCCTGCGCCGCCACCAATTGCGAAAACAAAATCACCCACAGCAGTAGCAGCCAGATAAAACCGACCTTGTTGTAATGCGGAGGTGTTTTGCCAGGGTGATAAATGTCCCTCAGGGTCAATTTTGCTGAATTCCACAGTTTGTACATAGCTGCCTTCGGAATCCACGCCGCCAACCAGGTAAATGTAGCCTCGATGGGCTATGGCGGCGGGCGCACGCCTGGGAAATTGAAAAGATCTGGCGGGTTTCCAGATCTCGGTAATGCTTGGGTCCGGTGTATAACGTTTTGGTAAAAGCGTGAAAAACAGGGCGCTCAATGCAAAAATGCCAAAAACGGGAAAAAAATAGGAAGTTTTTGTTTTCGTTTTAGTCATGGGAAAAGTCTTACTTCATGTAGGTGATGCTATAGTTAATTTGATTTTCTCTATGTTTCAAAGAGATAATTGCGTCAATTTATACGGCGTTTTTCTATTTGTGGAATCATTCTAAAGATGGCGGCCTTTATAGTATTTGCTGATTTTAGTTGTGCTTCGAATTAGTGTATGATCCACTATGTTCTTGATTCCTGCGGTCAAAGTCAATTTTTTGCCGCTTTGTTGTAAGTTTTTTAAAACGAACAAAATAAGAATTTTTGGTTGTAATTTAGTACTAATGACATGTATTGTGTATACAACGTAATTGTTAGTGGTATGTTACGTAGTGCGGCGGGGGCAGCATGATCATGTATAACTCAAAAGTGTATATAAAACTGGATCTTGCCTGCTTACCCATTTTGTGTAGTCTATTTCTTAAGTAGTACGTGGTTGTGAATACGGTATATCCTCCAATGACAGGCAGCGGTTCTAAAAGTGCGAAAAACCGGTCCAGAGAGATCGAAAAAAATTCAAACGCCGGTCCGGCTCATTTATGTTATGTAGATGACAGTCGTACCTCCGCTTATGTAGTTAAACGTCTATTACGTCCCTACGGTTACACGGTGGATCATTTTGATTCAGCCGAACCGGCACTCGTGGCGCTGGTAGAAGACCAATACGATTTATTGCTCACCGATCTCAAAGTCTCACCCGAAGGTATGGATGGAGATGATTTAGTGCGGGCGTTACGCAATAGCGGCCATAAGCATGTCAGCTCATTGCCGGTAATTGTGATCACAGGTGCAACCGATGAGCATGTGTTAAATAATGTGTATGCAGCCGGTGCTAACCAGATAATGAGTAAGCCGGTCAATGGTGACGAACTGGATGAGCACATACGCAACTTGGTGGAGTCATACCGAAACGGTGATGGGGATTTCTTCGTCGAGGCGGAAGAAGAACCAGAATTCAAACTAGAGACCAATAAGAAATCCGAGTCCACTGTAGTTCCTTTTGGCCACGATACGAAACACGAACCCGAAGCTGACGCGGAAAGTGTAGGTCGCAGAAACCTGAAAACCTCTGCAGCGGATGAAAGCGCTGAAGTGGAAACGCCACAACCGGTAAAACATGTGAAGCGGGCCAAACCCGTGACTCCCACGATTCGCTCAGATGCACCAGTGGCGAATAAAGAGCCATCAGCGCATAAAGAGCCATCAGCGCATAAAGAGCCATCAGCGCATAAAGAGCCATCAGCGCATAAAGAGCCATCAGCGTATAAAGAGCCATCAGCGCATACAGCGGTTGCCGCTCCCCAACAAGCTCAACCAAGCAAACCAACCGCGGCACCCGATACCCACGCGGCTAAATCATCAGAGCAACAATTAGCCGCTCGCGAACGTTTGTTGAAAGCAAAAGCCTTGGCCAAGAAGAAGCGTATGGCTGAAATTGCAGCGGCACGCCGCCAGGCGGAAGTGGAGCGTTTGGCATCGCAACAAACCCCGCAACAAACCCCGCAACAACAACCACCGCAACAAGGTCAGTCGCAACAAGGTCAGTCGCAACGTCAGTCGCAACGTCAGTCGCAACAACGGCAGCCGCAACAGCAAGTTCCTGCTGCATCTGAACCATTAACATTGGAACCGTTGGATAATAGTTCTTATCATGTCTTTGCCCCAACATTGGATCAGCAAGTCACGCCAGAGTCCTTGGCCGCTCGCTCTACCAATGCGGATCAGCCAATAGATTATCAACCCGTGCGCAGACGTCCAGCACAGCGATCGCAACAGGCTCAGGTACCACCTCAACAAGCTCAGGAACCGCCGCAGCAGGCTCAGGTACCACCTCAACAAGCTCAAGTACCACCTCAACAAGCTCAAGTACCGCCGCAGCAGGCTCAGGTACCACCTCAACAGGCTCAAGTACCGCCGCAGCAGGCTCAGGTACCACCTCAACAAGCTCAAGTACCGCCGCAGCAAGAACAAGTTCCACCACAGGAGCCTGTACAACCATCTGCCGAATCGGCTGCTCACTCGGAAAAGCCGAATCGCCCGTCGGGAGGTTTTCAATCTGATCTTGAAGCCGCTTCCAACATTTTGCAAGAAATGGAACGTTACCCGTTGGTTGAGGCCGATTTTGGCAACACTTATTCACCGTCACGGTTTGTTTCCGTCGTCGGCTCAGTGATGGAACTGTACGGTCCGCGTAAACTGTTTACGTTTGCAGTTGTAGGCATTGCCTTATTTTTCTTGTATTCCATTTGGAGTGAATATTTTGATGAGGGCAAGCCGGTACAATATATCGTTGCCGAGCAGGGTGAAATTTTTCAATCCATAAATGTTCCCGGTAAAGTGGTGAGCAAACTGAGAACCAATATTACACCTTCTATAGCCGGGCGCTTAACACAAATAAAAGTGGAAGAAGGTGATAAAGTAAAAACCGGTGATTTGTTAGCATTGCTGGATGATCGCGAAGCGAAGAGTTATTTGAAGCGGGCCATGGCTACCCATGAAAGCGCTAAAGAAGACGTGCTCCTGGCGGAACGAGCTCTTAAACGTCTAAATCAAGCTTTCAGTAAGGGAGCTGTAGCGAAGCAATTAGTAGAAGAGGCGGAAGTTGAATTACGTTCTGCAAAAGCTCGTGAAAGTATCGCCGCCGAAGAGGTTCGGACTGCTAAGCTGAGCCTGGAGAACCCCAGGATATTGGCACCGTTCGCCGGCACCATCACGTCGCGTTTTGTTGAGGTTGGGCAGTGGGTAGTACCGTCTGAGACTTTATTTACACTGATTGATGAAAGGCAAAAGGAAATCGAGGTTGAAGTGGCGACTGCGGATAGCAGTGGTATTGCCGTGGGTCAAACCGTGGGTCTGTCTTCCGAAGCATTTCCAGGTTTGCAATGGTCCGAATCCGTTACACGCCTGGCTGCAGCCGCTAACAATAAAAACAAAGCGAATACAGTCAGTGTGTACATTAGTTTGGGTAATAGTGCGCCCGCGTTGCGCTTTGGACAGCAGGTAGACGCGGATATACGTACTGCCTGGAATCCCAATGCTATTAAGTTACCGTTTGCCGCGGTTTTGAATCGTGGTGGACGATCCTATGTGGCTTTGGCAGAGCAAGGGAAAGTTCGTTATGCCGAAGTGGTAACAGGTATTGAAGATTTTACACATGTGGAAATTCAACAGGGAATCAGTATCGGCCAAACTGTGATTATCACCAACGGTGCGGACTTACAAGACGGTGAGCGCGTCCATCTGGCTCGATAAAATTTATGATTCAACTTCAAGATGTAAGTAAAACTTACTATCTTGGCAACGTGCCGGTGCCTGTGCTCCGGCATGTTTCGTTACACGTGCCGCAAGGTCAATTTGTCGCTATTATGGGACCATCCGGTTCCGGTAAAACAACGCTTTTAAATATCATTGGTTGTTTGGACAGCGTGGATACGGGCAAATATCTATTTGCCAGGCGTCCGGTGGGACTGGCTTCGGAGGCGGAACTGGCGTCCATTCGCAATCGTCATATCGGATTTGTATTTCAATCGTTCAATCTCATCCCCAGAATTTCCGCATTGCGAAATGTGGAACTACCCATGGTATATGCGGGTGTATCGGTGGATTTGAGGAAACATCGAGCGTTGGCTGCTTTGGATATAGTGGGCTTACGAAGTCGAGCCGATCATTCTGCTGCACAGATGTCCGGGGGGCAGCAACAAAGAGTGGCTATTGCCAGAGCCTTGGTTAACAGTCCCGATTTAATAATTGCGGATGAACCTACCGGCGCGTTGGATTCAAATACCAGTCATGAAATCATGCAGATTTTTACCCAATTGAATCAAAGCGGTAAAACCATCGTCATGGTGACTCATGAGCACGAAGTGGCAGCTTATGCCAGTCGAATTGTACAGGTAAAGGATGGTAAATTGCTGGAGCAAAAGACTTAGATGCAGTTATACATTATCTATGATGCTTCAGTACAAGCGCTACATTCCATCGCAGAGAATCGTTTGCGAGCCATGTTAAGTGTGCTAGGTATTGCTTTGGGTATCGCTGCGGTTATGGCGGTAGGCACAGCCAGTGAAGCTATTAAGAAATACGTATTTTCAGAGTTGGAAACCTACGGTCTAAAATCTATTTGGATTTACCGGAAATGGGAAAACGAAAACCCCAATCGGTCTGTAAGGCAGGGTAGCGGTATTTCCAACGAGGATTTTGGCAATATTCAGAAAGGCTGTTGTCCGGCCATTGCTCGTGCAACACCTTCCGTATTCGTCAACGAGACGACCAGTGTCAGCGCTGGTAGTTCCTTTTTTGATGCAGTTATCGAGGGAATAGGGGTGGAATACCTCGGTATAAACAACGATCGGCTAATGTCCGGTAGAAATTTCCGTTCCGATGAAGTTTCGAGGCGCAAAAATGTAGCCATAATTGCCCCCAAGGTGGCAGAGGGACTGTTCGGTCGCAGTGGCCGTTACTTGGGTAGAAGCTTTAGATTATTCGACCAAAAATTTACGGTGATTGGATTGTTGGATAACAAGAATCGGGATCTGCTGGCCAACCTGGGAGTGGATACTTACGACGTTAACGGCCGCATTTTGGTTCCCTACACTGTCTATCAAACATATTTAGGTTCCAAGGATATACACACTTTGCAGGCAGAAGCGGTTTCCATGGCCAAAACCCGGGATGCGGTGGATCAATTGGAGGGTTTGTTAAATCGCTCGCATTCAAGCAAGTTTGAGTATGTGAAAGAAACCATGGAGGAGTGGATTCAGCAAGCGGAATATTGGCGTTACTCCATCACTGCAGGCGGATTGGGCGCCGCCTTTATCATTTTGCTTGTTGGTGGAATGGGGGTCATGAACATTATGAGTACATCGGTCATTGAGCGTACCCGCGAGATAGGGATCCGAAAAGCGATGGGGGCGCAGTATTCCGATATATTAGCTCAGTTCTTATTGGAATCCGTGTATGTCACCAGTGTGGGGGGGGTGATCGGTTTGCTTTTGGGGGTAGGGGTAATTTACGCAACCGGCTTGTTTATCGGCTACCCCATTCATCCTTCCTGGTATATGGCGCTTGTCGCACTCTTGGTCTCCATGCTGGTGGGAATAGTGTCCGGCTATTATCCGGCGCATCGTGCCGCGACGATGAAACCGGTAGACGCGCTGCGATATGAATAATCACAATTTTTCCGACAATATCGCTTCATAAAGTACTTGTGTTATCTACTGTATCTTATTGATCAGATAATGATTGATAAGGTTTGTCTCAAACTCGTTTCTTCCTTATTGTAACTTTTCCCTGGCACATTAATTGCTCAACTTCTATTTATCGATGTAGCCGGCCGGCGGTAATCCGTTGGTACAGCCACGGAACTCATCGGTTCATCAAGGACGATAACACGGAAGGACACCATGGCCGATCAATTTGCCATAGACGGGCATAAACTGATGTATCACCCCAGAAACGTAAGCCAGTGGTTAGATGGAAGACATGACTGGGACACGGCAAAGAACGTATATCCCATTTATGTGGAGATATCGCCGGTAGGTGCATGCAACCATCGTTGTACATTTTGCGCAGTGGATTACATTGGATATAGGCCCGTTCGTTTAGATACCAACATTCTGGAACAGCGAATATCTGAAATGGGTCGATTGGGAATTAAAAGCATTATGTTTGCCGGCGAGGGAGAACCAATGCTGCATAAAGATATTTCCCAACATGTTCTATTCTGCAAAGAAAGTGGTATCGACGTTTCCTTTACCACCAATGCAACAGTAGTACGCGACGAATTCATACATAATGCATTAGCTCACACGCAGTGGATTAAAGTATCAATCAATGCAGGCACGGCCAAAACATATGCGAGCATCCATAGAACAAAGGACCAAGATTTTTATAAGGCGCTGGAAAATTTGCGTAATATGGTGGCCTATCGTAATGAAAACAATTTGAATTGTACTATAGGAGCACAAATCCTGTTGTTGCCGGAAAATGTCAATGAAGTGGAAACATTGGCAAAACTTTGCCGGGACGACATTGGATTGGACTATTTAGTTGTAAAACCCTATTCACAACATCGTTTCAGTGAAACCACGATTTACGAAAACATTGATTATCGCTTGTTTGAAAACAAAGCGGCCATATGGGGTGAATTGAGCAGTGACAAGTTTAAGTTGGTATATCGAGGTAATGCCATTAGCAAGTACATTGAGTATAAGCAGCCTTCATATCAAAGTTGCCACGCCACACCGTTTTTTTGGGCTTACGTTATGGCCGATGGATCAGTCTATGGTTGTAGTGCATATTTAAAGGATACTCGATTTTGTTACGGCAACATAAACGACTTAACTTTTAAGAAAGTATGGCATAGCGATGCCAGGAAGAACAATTTTCACTTTATCAATAATGAACTGGATATTAAGGATTGTAGGAAAAATTGCCGCATGGACGAGGTCAACAGATATTTGGAAAGTGTGTCCGAACAAAACATTCAGCATGTAAATTTTATATAGGCAGGTTAATTTTATGCGAGTACTCGTTACCGGCGGCGCAGGATTTATAGGAAGTCATGTTTGCGATCTGCTAATTGAAAACGGTTATCAGGTAAAAGTGGTTGATAACATGGAAGGCGGCAGAATGGAAAACCTCAACCAAGTGGAAGGCCATCCAAATTTTAAGTTCGTAGAAGCGGATATTAGAAATTTTTCCCAAATTGAACCTCATTTTGCCAATATTGATTGGGTAATCCATTTGGCAGGTATCGCGGATATTGTGCCCTCGATAGAAAATCCGGGAGCCTATTTTTCTACTAATCTTCAGGGAACCATGAATGTTCTGGAATGTTCCCGTAAGCATGCAATAAAGCGGTTTGTCTATGCAGCCTCATCATCCTGCTATGGCATACCTGATCAGTATCCAACCCCGGAAATAGCCGCTGTTAGACCACAGTATCCTTACGCAATGAGTAAATATATGGGCGAACAGTTGGTGGTGCATTGGAATGCTATTTATCAACTTCCCTGTGTTTCATTACGCCTATTTAATGTTTACGGTCCCAGGGTGAGAACCAATGGAGCATACGGCGCTGTTTTTGGTGTATTCCTGGCACAAAAAGCAAATAACAAACCCTATACGGTGGTTGGTAACGGTCAACAAACTCGTGATTTTACCTATGTGACTGACGTTGCCGGCGCGTTCTTGCGCGCAGCGGAGTCTAAGCTCGATGGAGAGATAATGAATGTGGGTAGTGGAAACCACTACAGCATAAATCGTCTGGTAGAACATTTAGGCGGTGACGTTGTGTATGTTCCCAAAAGGCCTGGGGAACCTGATTGCACTTTTGCGGACGTGCGAAAAATAACGACATTATTGGGCTGGAGTCCTAAGGTCGATTTCGAGACGGGAATCGGCAATATGGTGGAAAACCTAAAACAGTGGCAATCCGCGCCTTTGTGGGATCCGGATTCTATTCAACAGGCGACGCAAACCTGGTTTAAATACATGGAAAGAAAAGATCATGAAAATAACTTCGCTGAACGGACAATGTGAACGGTTTTGCAATCTGGTAAAAACGGGGCAGTTTACCGGTAGGGAAGACTTGAGTTTCACCCAAGACCGTGCCAATAAGGAAATATTGGAGAACTTACACAAAGTAAAAGAACAGGATGGATGTGTGTTTATTGTGGGTAATGGAGGAAGTGCTTCCATTGCAAGTCACATCTGTACTGATTTTATCAATGTGGGTTCCATTCGATCTACGGTATTGCATGAATCCTGTTCCGTGACCTGTTTCGCCAACGACTACGGTTATGAAAACGTATTCTCAATGCAGTTGCACAAAATAGCCAAACCTAAAGATATGCTCATTGCCATCAGCAGTTCAGGACAATCTCAAAATATTGTAAATGCGGCGATGGTGATGCGGGGTGTGGGTGGCAAGATTGTTACCTTAAGCGGTTTCTCTGCGCAAAACCCGCTTAGGCAGCTGGGTGATGTTAACTATTGGGTCAACTCTTCTGACTACGGGATGGTGGAAATTGCCCACATGTTTTTGTTGCACCATTTGTCGGATCAAATTGCAGCCGGTCGAATGGCCTTGCACGATAAAGTACTGGTATCGAGTGTATGAAAACGGAGACAAAAATATTTTCTCTGCTTGAGTTGGGTAGCATCGCTAACGGCTTGCGGCAAGAAGGAAAAAATATTGTTTTATGTCACGGTACATTTGATTTGCTACACATTGGTCATATCCGCCACATTGAGTCCGCTGCAAAAGAAGGGGACGTGCTTTTTGTCACCATTACTGCAGACGATTTTATTATCAAGGGACCGGGGCGACCTGTCTTCAACGAACAGCTACGGAGTGAACACTTGGCCGCATTGTCTGCGGTGAGTGGCGTAGCCGTTGTCCACCATGCGAGTGGTTTACCCGCGATTCAAGCAATTCAACCCCATGTCTATGTAAAAGGTGGTGACTATAAAACCGAGGATGATCTAACGGGGAATATTCTAAGAGAAAAACAGGCGGTAGAGGCGAACGGCGGGAGAATCGTATTTACCGATGAAATAACCTACAGTTCCAGCAAGTTGATCAATGACTATTTTGACGTTTTCTTACCTGAGACTAAATCCTACTTGGAAAAAATAAAGCAACACATCAGGTCGGATGATGTGATCGGTTGTGTTCAGTCACTCTATAATTTGAAAGTCCTGGTTATTGGCGATGCCATTGTTGACGAGTATTGTTATGCTGATACTCTAGGACAAACCGGAAAATATAACGTTTTGTCAGTGAAGTATAAAGATCGGGAACTGTTTGCCGGAGGTGCTATAGCAGTCGCAAATCATGTCGCCGGAGTGGTAGACGAGGTCACTCTTTTCAGCGGTCTCGGTGACTACAACAGTCATGAAAACTTCATTCGCTCCAAACTAAAACCAAACATTCACCCGGAGTTCATCTACTTTGAAAAAAGTCCTACATTGGTAAAACGTCGTTATGTAGACGCTGATATGGCTAAGCTGTTTGAAGTATATGAATACAATGACCACCCTTTAGACGGTGAAAAAGAACGCAACGCCTGTTGTTGGCTTAACGAAAACATAGAAAACTTCGATTTGGTGCTGGTTTCGGATTTTGGCAATGGATTTATAACGGACGCAATGGTTAACGTTATCTGCAACAAGGCGAAGACCTTAGCAGTCAATACGCAGCTTAACAGCGGTAACAGAGGCTACCACGTGATTAATCGATATTCAAGAGCAGATTTTGTATCGCTCAACGAGCCGGAAATCCGTATGGCGGCGCACGATAAGTCCGGTCGTTTGGAAGACATAATGGTACAAACGGCAGCTAAGTTACGGGCGCGACATGTGGCTGTCACCAAGGGGAGAAAAGGCATTCAGTGGTACGACTCTAACAAAAATCAGTTTCATAGCGCGGCGGCTTTGTCCACAAAGGTGGTAGACAGGATCGGCGCCGGGGATGCATTTTTATCATACGCTGGAGTCAGCGTGGCCGGGGGCTTGGACACACCTATATGTTCTTTCGTTGGTGCAGCTGCTGCCGCACTGGATGTACAAATTGTCTGCAATCGGGATTCTGTTGATCCTGTGGCGTTGTACAAATACGTTACTACCTTACTGAAGTAGGCTCAGCATGAATGACATATTACTCGAATTGTATATGGATATGTTACGAATTCGCCGCGTGGAAGAGGCATTGGCCGATAAATATCAGGAGCAGGAAATGCGTTGTCCCATGCATTTGTGCATAGGGCAGGAGGCTGTCGCAGTGGGTGTCAGTCGTCATCTTAGCACCACCGATGCGGTTTTCAGCAATCACCGGGCTCACGGCCACTATCTAGCCAAAGGCGGTGATTTGAATCGGATGATTGCAGAACTCTACGGCCGTGTCAGTGGCTGTTGCGGTGGCCGTGGCGGTTCGATGCATCTAATCGATAAAGGTGCGGGTTTCCTGGGGTCAACTCCTATTGTTGGAGGGACAGTGCCCGTAGCTGTGGGGAATGCCTGGGCCGCAAGCTTGCGTGGAGAGTCCTCAGTAACGGTCGTGTATTTTGGAGACGGTTGTTTTGAAGAAGGCGTTGTGCACGAATCCATGAACTTTGCGGTTTTACATCAGTTACCGGTCATCTTTGTGTGCGAAAATAATAACTATGCAGTTTACAGTCCGTTGAGTCAGCGCCAACCTGAACGACCCATTTACTACATGGCGGAGTCTTATGGTATGGCCTCCTATGAGGGCGATGGAAATAACGTTCTTTCTGTACAGGAGCTTGCCTCAGAAGCCATTAACAAAGCGAGAAATCGTCAGGGTCCCCAGTTTCTGGAATTTAAGACGCATCGCTGGCGTGAGCATTGTGGACCTTACTACGATGATGATTTGGGCTACCGTGCAGAGGGGGAACTGGACTACTGGTTGGATCGTTGCCCTATAAAGTTAGCAAGAAGTGTTTTGCAGCAGGATAATGTACTAAATAAGGCGAGAGATCAGGAACTGGAAGATAGCATAAGTATGGAAATTGAACAGGCGTTTGAATTTGCCAAAACCAGTTCTATTCCGACTATGGACAATCTGCAGGCATCGGTTTACGCAGCATGAGCAGCCGTATACTGAGTCAGGCAGAAGCCATCCGCGAGGCCTTGGTGGTTACTATGCAGGAAGATTCTTCGGTCATCGTATTAGGCGAAGGGGTGCCGGATCCGCGGGGCATCTTCGGGACTACGCTGGGACTAAAAGATCAATTTGGACCGGATCGGGTATTCGATTCACCGTTGTCAGAAAATGGGGTCACCGGTGTTTGTATCGGTGCGGCATTAGCCGGCTTTAAACCAGTATTGGTACATCAACGCATAGAGTTTGCTTTGTTATCTATGGATCAGTTGATTAACAACGCCGCGAAGTGGAATTATATGTTCAACGGTGAAAATACGGTTCCTATGGTGGTGCGAATGATTATCGGTCGGGGGTGGGGGCAGGGACCGCAACATTCCCAAAGCTTGCAAACCTTATTTGCTCATATACCCGGATTAAAGGTGGTCATGCCCGTCAGTGCCTATGATGCGAAGGGTATGTTGATCAGCGCCATTCAGGACAATAACCCGGTCATATTTATTGAGCATCGATGGCTGCACTCTACCACAGGCGAGGTTCCGGAGGGCCTGTATACCGTTCCCTTGGATCAAGCAAAAATCGTACGGCAGGGGGAGCATATTACTGTTGCTGCGTTTTCCTACATGGTATTGGAGGCTTTAGCTGCAGCCTCTGAATTGAAAAAATTAGGTATAGAAGTGGAGGTTGTTGATATGCGTTCGGTTCGGCCTATGGACATTGGGCCGGTATGTGAATCCATAAAAAGAACCGGAAAATTGATTGTAGCCGACACCGGGCATACGACCAACGGTATTGCATCGGAACTTATCGCTCAGGTATGTGAATCCAGTTTCCTGTACTTGTCACACACACCGGTTAGAATTGCATCTCCGGACTACCCCGTACCTACGTCTCATTTTATTGCCAACGATTACTACCCTGAAGCCGCTGATATCGCTGTCGCTTGTCTTAAGGTGTTGGGTAAAGATGAGCCGGGGAATATCGAACATTTGGAAAATACGCTCTACCGCGAAGCGGCACGCGATGTGCCCAATGTACAATTTAGAGGGCCGTTTTAACGGATACCGGAAACACTCCAAGGATATGGACATGCAACATTCGAAAAAAAATCGATTTGGTAATGAAGTTACCACTGAAATACCTCAAAACGCTACTTTGGTACAGCGTCCCGGTCACAAGCTGCGAACGTCCAATACCATTGTGGATCGGTCTGTTCTACAGGGGCAGCAGAGTAGGCCGTCGCAACAGCAAGAGATCAGTAGTGCAGATCTTACCACTTTGGATGGACAGGTGGTTCAATATTTCAAATTCGAAGACCAAACGGGATTGGTACGACAGGAGCAAGACGAAACAAAGGAAGTACCGAATCAATTTACCGGTCCCAGTTTCCGCAATGAGAAACAACGGTTTCGTTTTGATGGTCACAAAATGTTGCATCATTTGGATCGGGTTTTAGCCTGGCAAAACGGTGAACGCATTGCTCCGATTCACATCGATATGGGATTGACTAAGTTTTGCAATACAGCTTGCCTGTATTGTTATGCAGTGGTGCAAAATATGACTAAGGGGCATATGATTCAACGGGACGCCTTACTGAACTATATAAGCGATTGTGCCCGGCTTGGGGTCCGTTCGATTGGATTCATTGGAGATGGGGAGCCCACTTTGAACCCGGCACTGTACGATGCCACTGTTTTGGCCGGTGAATACGGCGTGGATACCTCTATGGCAACCAATGGACTCTTATTGGATATGGATCGGGCACACGATTTATTAAAAAATATGTCCTGGATTCGTTTCAATTTGTCTGCGGGTACACCGGAGGGTTTTCGTCGAGTACACCAATCCGGTGAGAAAAACTTTCACGAGTTGATTCAGAAAATAAAGGAATTGGTTAGAATCAAAACAGAGTACGGCTATCAATGCACTCTAGGCTTGCAAATGGTATTGATTCCGGAATGCTATGATCAGGTTATTGCGGAAGCCAAGCTGGGACGTGAACTGGGTGTAGATTACTTTGTCATTAAGCACTGCTCAGATTCTGAATATAAGGAAATCGGAATAGACTACGCGGACTATGAGACCGTAGCAGACGTGTTACAAGAAGCCGAATCCTTTTCAACCGATGACTACGTTGTGCAAGTGAAGTGGAATAAAATAGGTGCTGCAGGCGAGACGGAATTGTATAAAAATGGATTCCGTAAGTACGATGTGTGTCTAGGCACTCCATTTTTACTGCAAATTTCCGGGAATGGAAAAATATATCCCTGCGGTCCATTTTTCAATAAAGAGCGTTTCTATATCGGTGATTTACACGATGGTTCTTTTTACGATTTGGTTAAGAGTGATCACTATTGGAACGTACACCAGGACTTATCTCAAAGTGTGGACGTTCACAAGGATTGCGCCATTGGTTGTCGCCAGGATTATGTCAATAAATTCTTGTGGGATCTGCACCACTCCCCTGAGCATAAGAATTTTATATAATAGTCACCATTGGCATTACTTTTCTTCTCCAATATGTTGCAGGATATCCTTTAAAAAGCTCTCGGCGAGACGTTGGTAGCTGAAATGCTCACCAATATGTGTTACCGGCTGTCCTGTTCCCTGAGAGAGCATGTTTCTCAGATCCTCTTTGTTTTTGAAAAACTGGAGTTCGTCTTCCCAATGAGGCTGATCCGAGCTGTGTCTGCAATCGTAGACAATGGGGATGCAGCCGCAGGCTGCCGCTTCCGCCAGTCTCTGCGAATTGAGTTCAAAGGGGTGAGTCACTAATGCATAACGGGCGCTTCGGTACACTTGGGCGACCGCTTGTCCGTGGGGGAGGTTTCCTTTGAGAAAGGGTTTAACTGTGTCGTCGTACTCCCATCCGGGTCCGTAAACTTCTACCGGAATAGGGGAGACCTCGCACAGCCAGTGCAATGTAAAGTCTCTTACTGCGTAATGTAAGAAGTGCCAAAAAAGCTCGTCATAAGATACTTTGAATTTGTGAGACAATCTGTTTAGAAGAAGATTATCAAATCGAGTTCCCTCATTCAAAAGCGTGGAAAATTCTGCGAGAATAGCTTCTTTATTATTTCTTTGCGCAACATGATGAATATAGGACGATCCGATAAAAACAATTTTGTTTTCTCGTTCAATCTTTTCGTGATCATTGGGGAAGTTTGCGTGAAAAATGCGGGAATCCACACAAAATGGTGCTCGCTTTACGTTCTGAGCACCATTTCTTAACAAATATTCATCCAGTGGCCGTACTGCGGAATATATGAGATCGTTTTTACGCCAGGGCAATTCCTGAGTATTTCGAATCTGAGTCATAGGATCCTGCCACCAGATGATATTCAGAGTATCCGGATGCAAAAAGGCATTTGCCAGTTGGTTGACCGTTATCACCACGTCGGGGTTGAAGTCCAGCATAGCGCGCAAATGATGACTGGTATCCAACTGCTCCATGTCATTTTCTTCAATACATAAGCAAACCTCATGTCCTAATTGTTGTAGCGCCTGGGCGAGGTTCTTCGAAGCATACTGCATTACGGTGGTAAGACGGGAAGCGGACAGAAAAAATCTAAGATTTTTAGGATTTCTCAATGGTGCAGACTTACCCATTGCGGCCAATAATTCCATGCTAACTTGATTGCGGTATTCACCGACCTGTTTAATTACTTCGGTGAAAATGTTTTTAATCTCTATTTTTTGTGACTCGCTGAAATCGTTGGCAAACATTATTAGTTGAGGCAGTCGTTTGCGTTCGTCAATAAATTGGTTGAGTATTTCGGCAAAAGGCACCGATACCAAATTGGGCGGCGCAGCATCAAAGGGGTCACCATCGTGGTAACATATTTGAAGACCGTCAATGTGCTGGTGAGTGGTGGCAACCCGGTTTCTTAGCAGCGAAGTATAGTAGGCAACGTTTCGATCGAAAAAGTAACAGTCCTTTATTTCAGGGTTTTTGCTGTGTTTGCTATGTATTTTTTCTCTGAATTCAATGACTTTTTGACTTAACAGATTGAACGTATTTATTTGCCGTTGCCGTTCTTCTTGGTGCAAGCTGTCGTCACCGTTGTAAAAGTATGTGGGTACCGGTAGATCATTAGCGGCGAAGAAATCCGCAAACCGATCCAAGGGAACATGAATAAGATTATCAGGTGCACTCTCATAACGTTCACCATCGTAGTAGCAAATCTGCGTACAGGATCTGCCATTTTCATAAACGGTATTTTTTTGCATGGCTGTTTCTCTGGCCCATTTACGGTCCAGAGTATAAAGATGGCAGTGACTGGCGTTTTCGAAACACTCCTGATCTTTGTTGGCAGGTGTCTTAGCGGGATGGTTGCTCATATTTGTGCCTTTGTTTTCGTTGCGACAACAAGAACCGGGCGTATTCCAAATCGCCCTTGTCATCAATATCCACCGAGTGTGAAGGATCCATCGTAAAAGCCACCGTATCAGAATGAATCAGTTTTCGGCTGCTCATAAGTAATTGTGAGTTAATCACGTAAATAGCACCATTGAGTGCAAATAGTGTTGGGAGTTTTTGTCGTGGGCTGCTGCTGATTTGGTCAACCGGGAACAAATGACTTTGTTCATCCAGGTAAAACATCCACTGTAAGGCTTTGTTGAGCCGCGAAACGGAAACACAACTGCTGGCCTTATTCCGGAACATGTGTTTTATAGCGGAATCGATATCTTCTGTGGTACGCAATGGACTTGTGGGTTGCAACAAAACTATATAGTCATAGCCGGGCACCTGTTCCAATGCGTGAATGAGGACGTCTATGCTACTGCTGTCATCACCGGACAAGTTTTCGGGGCGTCGGAACGGTACCTGACAACGTAATTGTTCTGCAACCGCAATAATGTCCTCCGCATCCGAAGATACGATAGTATGGTCTATGAGGTGCGAGTTCAAAGCGCTTTCAATGGTCCAGGCGATTAGTGGTTTACCGAGTAATGTGAGAATATTTTTGCCGGGTAATCCTTTTGACCCGCCTCTGGCAGGAATAACTGCTAAGATTCGCTTGTTGTCGATCATCCGAATTGCTCTATGTAGTCGCTGTGGGCTTGATGGAAATCCTCCATCCTGCCGACATCCATCCAATATTCACGCAGAGGAAAACTGCCCGCTTGATAACTCTCGGATATTAGATGATCGAATAATTGGGGCATATCGAAATAGGTGTTACGGGGTATTAATTGCAGCACTTCCGGATTGAGCAAATAAATTCCTGCGTTGACATTGTGATAGAAGACCGGCTTTTCCCGCAATTGCACTATTTTGTGTTGGTCCAGATCCACAACACCATACGGGATCTGATATCTGTATTCTCGAACGCACATGCTGGCATGGTTGTCTTGTTTTTTGTGAAAATCCAAAAACCGAACGAAATCCACTTTTGTTAACAAATCTCCATTCATCACAAAAAAGGGTAAATCCGGTCTCTCAGATAACAACGCTAAAGCACCCGCAGTTCCCAGTCGTTTGGATTCTTCCACATAGTCTATTTGTACACCCCATTTGTTTCCATCTCCGCAATATGCTTTGATTTTCTCCCCTTGATAATTGATGCATAGGGTAAATTGGTAAAAACCCTGCTGTGCAAAATTTTCAATTATCGTTTCTATGATAGGTCGGTCTCCAACGGTAAGTAACGGTTTGGGTTTGCTTTGTGTAAGGGGACGTAGACGTGTTCCGAGACCTCCGGCCATGAGCACCACACGGTTTTCCCGTTTAGGTTCCTGGGGTATCTCCAGTCGGGCCAGTGCTCTGATACAGCCGGACGCATCTAATAGGGGAAGGTGTTTTAATGAGTGACGTTGCATAGCGCGTTGCCAACTTAGCGGATCTTCGTCCACCAAACCGGTAACGGCATTGGGATTCATAAATAGGTGTACCGCTGTGTCCAGGTTTTCACCTTTGAGCAGGGCTCGACGTATATCTCCGTCCGTAATGGTACCTGTTAAATGGCAGGCGTCATCCACCACCAATGCGATTTGCATAGCGGTTTTATCAATAAGGGCCAGTACCTCGCGCATAGTAGCGTCAGGTCTAACGGCGATATTCTTCCATTCATGATTTAACATGATAAATCACGCTGCTTCCGTGCGGGTACACCCATTACCAGGGTTTTCGCTGTTACATTCCTAATGACTACAGAACCGGTTGCAATTAGTGCGCCATGACCCACAAAGAGTCCCTGGTTTAGAACCGCAGCTGCGCCAATATGAACTTGGTCTTCAACTTCACAGGAACCACATAAGGTCGCGGAACTTGCCACAAAACTGTGGTTACCTATGCGGCAGTGGTGTTCCACCACGGCTCTACTGTTTAGGACCACGTTGTCACCAATGTGGCACCCGGTGTTAACGATACAGCCGGATAAAGCTTGAAAACCTTCGCCCAGGTTTCTTAAGTGAGGGCTAATCACAGCACTGGGGTGAACGATATTTTGGAAATAGAAACCTTTAGACTTGTACAAATCGAACAGGGCTTTTCTTTTTCCCGTGTCACCAATGGAACCCACGCCATTGACTACCCGGTATTGCCTGACATCCAAGTCTAAAGCATTTGCGTCACCGTTTAGCCATACGCTTTGTTCAAACAAAGGGCCCTCGGGTTTTGTTGGGGAAACAACGGCGTATAAGCTGAATCCACATAATTGAATACATTCGGCTAACACCGATGCGTGTCCACCACTACCCAATAGAATCAAAGGAGGCGTCAAAACCGGATCTCCTCATTAATGGCGTAGTCCTTGCCGGCAGGTTTACCCAGTAATTCCCAAAAAGAAAAGGGGGATATACCGGATGGAGTCCGTTTACAAGTCAGGTTATGTTCTGTGAACAGTTCCCCTTGTTTGATGTCGCAGGCGGCTACGATATGTTTTCGTACCACTTTTTTGTTTTGTAACTCTACAGGATCTGGTTGTTTAACGCCATTACCCAGCATGCGTTCTACGCTTCGTATTCCTTTTACCAAAGCGCTGAATTCCGCAGGATTCAATGAAGCGCAATGATCGGGCCCGTTTTGGTTTTTATCTAAGGTGAAATGTTTTTCTATGACACATGCTCCCAATGACACTGCACTGGTCGATGCTAAAATACCTTCACTGTGATCAGACAAACCTACCGGTAACTCAAACTGTTGCGCCAGATCGCGCATGGCCAACAGATTGACAGAAGTTTCAGGGCAAGGGTACTCGGTGGTGCAATGCAATAGTACCACCTTGTTTCGTAGAATACTTAGATCCGGAGGTGTTGCCAGCAATTGTGTGTATGGCAGCGGATTTTCTGATTTTGGGCGAGAGTATCCATGAGCCAGGATGTTTAGGGCACAACGAATGTCGGCTACTGTACTCATACCGGTAGACAAAACTGTATTTTTCCCGCTTTGGGCAATCTGCAATAGCATAGGGCCATTGCTCAATTCTCCGGAACCGATTTTTATCGTATCCAACTGTAGTACATTGCAGAGGTAGTCCGCGCTATTATTGTCAAAAGGAGAACACATATACTGGATACCGATGTGTTCACAGTACTGTTTCACTTGTGCGTGTTGTTCAGAATGTAGGGCTAAGCGCTGCAGTAACTGCAGTTGAGATTGCTGTCCGGTATTACGTTGTTGATAATCTGCAGTGGGGGTACCATCCAATACCAAAGCTTCAGGGATAAATAACTGATACTTGACTGCGTCCGCGCCGGCATCCAATGCCGCCTGTGCCAATTCGAACGCGGTTTCCATTTCTCCGTTATGATTGACACCGGCTTCAGCAATAATAAAACAAGAGTTAGACACGGGTTACCTCGAAAAATGACTTCTGGACCAGTGAATCCAGTTTGAACCGATTCAAATCTTTCAAAACAGCCATAATGCGCGCTACGCTGTTTCCGTCTCCATAGGGGTTTTCCGCAACAATGGTTGCGCTTTTCAGTGCTGCCTTGACGCAGCTAATAATCGAATCTGTGTCTAACTCACAGTCTTGTACGCTGTCTGCCTTGAGTCGACCTTTTTGTCGGATACCAATATTGACAGTCGGAGTACCCAGACTGGGGGCTTCGTATAGACCGCTGGAGGAGTTACCTATAACGACATTGCAACATTGCAGTAAACTCAAATATTTCAACTGCCCTAATGACTCAAAGTAGTGAGCAAAAGAATGTTTGGCAACATAAGACCGAATTAGTTTATTCGCTGTATGGCCTTCGGTATCTGCATTAGCGCTGGTGAAAATCACAGTAGATTCTGGAAATTGATCCAATGCAGAAAACAACGTTTGGCACTGCTGTGAAATGGTACGTGTTTCCAAAGTAACGGGATGATAGCCCACCAGAAAGACCCGCTCTTGCATCGGTATGCTTAACACCTTCTGTAACTGTTGCTTGTCCAACAATTGCAATGACTTAATTAAGTCTATTCCCGGGCTACCTACGGTAAATACAGATTCAGGATTTTCGCCCATCTGGACAATACGCGATGTGGATTGGGTATTGGTGGTAAAGTGTAAATGGGACATTTTGGTGATTGCATGACGTATGGCGTCGTCGTAGGCACCTTCGGTGATATCGCCACCTGCAATATGAGCAACCGGTATTTTGTGAAACAATGCAGCCTGGACCCCCGCGAATATTTCGTAGCGGTCTCCCAACACGAGTACAAGGTCCGGTGTCAAGGATGCAAAAGCTACGGAGAATCCTTCAACGGCTTTTGCAACAGCACTACAGATCGCCTGGGGGCTGTCCGATTTGCTTAAGATAGGAATACGGTGGTCTATAGCAATTCCATCTTCTGAAAAACAAGTAACGGTGTCGCCATGGTTTTTACTTAAATGTGAGCCGGTAACGAGTAGTTGCAGTGTAAACTGCGGATCTTTTTGCAACGATTTGAGCAGGGAGAGCAGCAGGCCATAATCAGCGCGCGATCCGCTGATAGCGCATATTTTTAAATGCTCAGGTAGCATGATTCACCAAGTCTGCACTGCTGGGGAGGCAGATAAGCCGTTTAACAATGTCTTCTGAGAAACTGAGATCCATTTTTGGGCAGTGAGTGTACATTGGTAGCTGATGTAAAAGACGCCAGGCAGGTCGCACCATTATATTAGCATCGTGACAGGCCGCCAATATCTGGTCCAATAGTGAGGGGTCTTTAGCCTCTGTGTTGAGAGATTGATCCAATAGCAATACATTTAACCAATAGTTACTATGGCAGTTCTGCGGTTGCTCAAAAACAGTCACGTTACTGAATTCCAAGAATCGCTCTTTGTAGATCTGGGTCAATCGACGTTTTTGTAAAAGAAATTGGGGGAGTTGTTCCAATTGGGCTACGCCTAATGCAGCATTTATGTTTGGCATGCGGTAGTTGTATCCCACTTGGTCGTGGTTATATTCCCAACCATGGGGTAGCTTGGCGGTGGTGCTGATATGGCGTGCTTGTTCGGCCATACGTTCGCTATTCAGTAGTACGGCACCACCGCCGCCAGTGGTTATAATTTTATTTCCATTAAAGCTTAGAGCACCTGCCTGACCAAAAGTACCGGCGTGTTGGTTTTTATAGGTGCTACCCAGTGCTTCAGCTGCATCTTCGATAAGGGCTAGATTGTGATCCTGGCAAATTTGATGCAGCGCTTCCATGGAGGCGCAGTGTCCAAAAGCATGGACGACCATCAGGGCTTTGATGGGTCTACCTGTCTTTCTATTGATACAGTGTTGATTCTTGATGAAGGTAGTGTCCTGAAGATACCGTCTCAGAAGCTCCGGATCTACGCCTAAGGTTTCTTGACTGATCTCGACGAAATGCGGTATTGCGCGGCAGTAGGCAATGGCGTTAGCGCTTGCGACGAAGGTCAATGCCGGAAGCAAGACTTCGTCATTTTCTCCAATATTGTTCAAAAGTAAACTAATGTGTAAGGCCGCCGTTCCGTTGACAACAGCAATAGCGCGTCTGGATCCGGTATATTCCGCCAATTCCTTTTCGAAACGGTTGACATAGGCTCCCACGCTGGAAACCCAACCGGTTTCAATACAGTCGTTGACGTAGTCTTTTTCTTTGCCTAAGAATATCGGCTCGTGCAGGTTAAGCACGTCTTTGTCTCTTGCGAAAGACTTGAGAGTGGAAACAAAAGACTGAATATTCATGAAGGCCTAGACGTTGTAAATAGAGGATTTGTATTTGGAAAGATTGACTGGGTCGGAAAACCAGTCAATAGTTTTCTTGAGACCCCGTTTTAGTCCATCGATACCCGCGTGTTCCGGCGACCAATCCGCAATCGTTTTGGCTTTGCTGTTGTCTGCACAGAGACGGTCCACTTCACTGCTTTTCGGTCGCAGACGTTGGTCATCAGATTCTATGGTTATTTGCTGCCCCATAAGACTTGCAATCAGCTCAACTGTATTTTGTACGGAAATTTCATATCCACTGCCAATATTGATGGTTTCACCTATTCCTGCTTTGGTTTCCCTAATTTTTACAAAACCATTTACGGTATCGCTGACATAATTGAAGTCCCGAGTGGGATATAGTGAACCCAATTTAATGGATTGTGCTCCATTGGCAATTTGCGATATCACTGTGGGTATCACAGCTCTGGCAGACTGTCTTGGTCCATAGGTGTTGAAGGGTCGAATAATGGATACAGGTAAGTCAAATGAATAGTAGTATGATAATGCCAATTGATCTGCGGCTATTTTACTGGCGGAATAGGGTGATTGTGGTTGAAGTGGGTGGGTTTCCGGTATTGGAACCTGCAGCGCACTTCCGTATACTTCGCTGGTGGAGGTGTTAATAAAATAATTCACATCGTAGTCCCGTGCAGCATTGAGCAAGTTAAGCGTACCTCTTATATTGGTGTCGAGATAGGAATCCGGTGCAGTGTATGAATATGGGATGCCAATCAATGCGGCCAAATGAAACACGGTATCACATCCGGAGACTGCCAATTTGGCGGAACCCGGATCCCGTATGTCGCCACAATGTATTTCAATACTATCCAAAACCTGTTGATCCACATGTTCCAACCAACCCCAACTACCCAGTGAATTGTATAAAACAAATGCTTTAACATTTACCCCGGATTTGACCAACGCTTCAACTAAATGAGAACCAATAAAGCCATCAGCGCCGGTAACCAAAGCCGTGTAGTTGTTTTGACTGTTCATGCGGATGCCTTTGTGTCATTTAAAAGCCTTGCTATATTCGAATTATTGGGATCGAGATCATATAAGTGCTGGAATATCCAAAGAGCACCGTCGGTAACTCCAAGATCCAAATACAACAGGCCCAGTTTTAACATGGTTGCGTAGTCACCCGGTATCTTAGTTAAATAGTCGGTGTAGACATCAATGGCGGATTTTTTGTCGCCCTTAATACTCAACATGTCAGCGTATTGCGGCATATAACTGCTGGAGATGCCGGATAGGAATTTTAATGTGCCTGCTGCTTTTTCCAAATCCATGTTTCCCAGATAAAGAACTGACAGGCGGCTTAACGCGTATTCCAGTGGATTGCTATCTGAGCAATCGGAAACAAGATCTTCCAATGTGGAAATTGCCATATCCGGCTGGTCGTTTAATTCAAGGATGTAGGCCTGTGTCAACAACAACAATGGCTTGGCCTCAGATTCAGAGCGCGTATTGAGTCCATTGATCAAGTGTTCCAGTCCTTTGAGGTTTTTGTGACGAAATAGATCCAACGCTTTGCTGCATACTCCCTTTAGATTAGAACGCTGCTTTATATTGACCAAGTAGTTGTGTTTCTCGTTACGGATGTCACTATGGAATTGTTGCTCGAATTTGGCGATTTGAGTATTTATGGTAGTAGTAAAACAGTAGCTGTCACTCTGTCGTTGCTTCCAAAGCGCTGCACGGTGAAACTGTTGATCCTGTTCCCATTGAGATGTCAATAACTCAAAATCCGGATGGGGTTTTTCCTCTTCAATGCGAGCCTGAACCCTCTCAACGGCTGAACAGACTTCTTTCAGCAAATTGTCAGCACCGGTTAAATATGCTTCATAGTAGGTAAATCCGGCTTTTTCTACCTCGTCATCACTCCATTCGCTTTTGTCGTCCGGTCGGAGAGTCTTGACAAACTCGCTCATCCCATAGATTTTACACAATACGCTGTAATCTTTTAATGCACCGTTCAATTCCTTTTCTATACGGTCCATTTTGATCTTGTGTTTAAATGAGCCCGGGTCTCCCTTTTTGTCAAAAAGCCACTTATTGTGTGTCAATGCATCTTTGGACATCCTTCGAATTTTCTCTAATTTGTATTCGGCTTTAGTTAATACTTTTAGGCATTTTTCATAATGCTCAATTCTGGAGGTGGAATTATCGGTGCAAAGTCTTTGTTCTATGGTTTGCCAAACATCCACTCCCAATGGCTCAAGTGGTATTTTATTCAAGTCTTGATATTCTATATTGGGAATTTTGGCGGCATGAGGCGCACAGTTGATAAGCCGACAATGTTGTGTCGTTGCGTATTCTGCTTGTTTGGCGAGACTTTCTGCAGCCATGTAAAAACTATTGTCGGTTTGAGCAATTTCACCACTGTTCGTTTGTATCGATAAGTGACTGGCGCCCACTAACGCACCGAGCTTTCTTTCGTCACTACCCATGGCGTGTGTGTATCCTTCAGGACTAAAGCATAGATCCAACCCGGCTAATAAAATTCTTTTGAAGCCCATAGCAATGAGCATGTTAACAGCACTATTGCTGACGGTGGGGGCCGCAGTGACAACGTTGTCATTATCGTTAAAACTGACCCATGGATTGTTTTTGTTGAGGTAGACACTGCGACCCCCCCATTGTCCGAGCAAGCGAGAGTTGGAATGGTATGCATTGACGAGCAGAACCTTATGCGGAAAATTGAGCATGTGTTTGCCCACATCAAAGCTACCTGGGTGTGGATCTACTGTAAACACAACGTCGGGGACTAAGTCCACTTCCAGCAGGCGCTTGCTGATTCTTGATACAGCAGTAACTACCAGTTCACTTCTGTGGCTTTTAACCCAGGGAAGAGCCGGATCCAGGGAGGGGCCACCACCCAACAGAATAGCTGTTTTTCCCGGAAATACATTACGCAGCATAGAGGCAGGAGAGCGGTTTTCCGCCATGTTTCTCAATTGCGCGCTAAAAAATGTACAATTACCAAACTGAGTTTTGTATAGCCAAAGAATTTGTTGAACGGCCTTTTCAAGGCTGTTCCACAAAACGGCGTAGTCACTAAGATAGGCTTCTTCTGCGGCTAGGGATACCAGAACATCTACTGCATCCAGGTAAGCATACCGGTCGAGTGAAAATGATTTAAGCGATTTATCCAAGGTGTCAATTGTACATAATGCAACATTGGATTCCGCTTCAATAATACCAGACAAAAATTCCAGTTCCGGTACGATACTGTCCAGTTCTACAAACAGGTAGCGGCTGCCTTTGGGTATGCCATATTTCAATACGTGTCTTATTAAAAGGCCGCTGTCGCTCCCCGCAATAATGTATAAGTGGTTTTCCTGAAACAGTTTCTCACCCCAACGAGATTTGTAAATCGCAGTGGAGCCAATTCGATCAAAACTTTGGTGGTTTACACCATAGAAATAGCTATCGCCAAAGCTATTGGTAATCAGCGGTTCCGAAAAAGCAGGTTCTGTGGTATCCAATGGTTTGTCCCGAACAGTTGTGGAATTTATGTCAAATGCTTGTGGTAAATGCAATTAGCAAGCCTGTCCGTGTATAAAAGAAGCGTGCATATGTAATTGTAAAATACTTTTTACAAATCACTTGAGTGTTAATCGTGTTAGTTACCACAACTACGGTTGTTTGCTACAACAATGTAAAACCTTCACCCTGGATGCTTATGCTGGAAGTGGCAGAGACGATACATGGTGTGGCAGCGGTAAATACGTATGAATCCAGTGAAGGAGCTCAGGTATATCCGCTTAAGTAACTCTCTCTCTGTGACCTAAGGAAGGTGTCGCTGAGGTACGGAGGAGAAATTCATGGCACAAGTAATCAATACTAATGTGGCATCGCTGAACAGTCAGCGTGCTCTCACCCGCTCACAAAGCGCTCTCAATCTTTCACTGGCTCGATTGTCATCCGGTCTTCGTATTAACAGTGCGAAGGATGATGCGGCTGGCTTGGCAATTTCAGAACGTTTTACTACCCAGATCCGTGGTTTAAATCAAGCCGCGCGAAACGCAAGTGACGCGATTTCTCTGGCGCAAACAGGTGAAGGGGCTCTGCAAGAGGTAACCACTGCATTGCAACGGATGAGAGAATTGGCAGTGCAATCCATCAATGCGACAAACAGTGATCTAGACCGCGCTTCTTTGCAAGCTGAGGTTGCTCAATTGCAGGAAGAAATCACTCGTGTGTCCGGAACGGAGTTCAACGGCGTTCAAATTATCGGTGTTAGTGCCCAGGCGTTCACATTCCAAGTTGGAGCAAACGCCGGAGAAACTATTACTATCAGTACCACAAACGTTACTACTTTGAGCGGATATGCCGGTGCAATCAGTGGTGGAACCATATCTACGGTTTCCGGAGCGAATTCACTGCTGGCCAATGTCGATACCTATTTAGACGAAATTAATAGCGTTCGAGCAACATTGGGTGCGATTCAAAACCGATTTGAAGCTGTGGTGCGTAATACACAAAACGTCGCCGAGAACCTGTCCGCTTCCAGAAGTCGAATCCAGGATGCTGACTTCGCAGCGGAGACTGCGGCATTGACCAGAGCTCAGATACTGCAACAGGCAGGCGTGGCCATGCTGTCACAGGCCAATGCCTTGCCGCAGAGCGTGTTGAGCTTGATCGGTTAACGATTGAAGTATTCAATGAGTAACCGAGAGGTGTAAAGTAAAAAAGTTACAATGATGACACAAACTAGGGGCTGTTAATTACAGCCCCTATATTTAAGAAAAGCACAAGTTTTGTCGATAGCTATGGGTGACAACAAGGATTGGTCATGTCATAGCAAGGAGAAGGCAAAATGGCACAAGTCATCAATACAAATGTAGCTTCGCTTAATACGCAGAGAGCTTTAAACGGTTCTTTGGGAGATTTAAACAGAGCCTTAGCGCGTTTATCATCAGGCTTGCGCCTGAACAGCGCGAAGGACGATGCGGCAGGTTTGGCAATATCGGAGCGGTTTACAGCTCAGATAAGAGGATACAATCAAGCCGTTCGCAATGCCAGTGACGCGATTTCATTAGCGCAAACCGCTGAAGGGGCATTACAGGAAGTGACAACTGCGTTACAGCGTATTCGTGAGATTGCAGTGCAATCCATAAATGCAACCAACAGTGCGCAGGATAGGGTGTCGCTGAATCAGGAGGTTACACAGTTACAGGCGGAGATTACCCGTGTAGCCGGTACCAAGTTTAACGGTGCGGCTGTTATCGGGTCAGGAGCCACCTCTTATGTATTTCAGGTAGGCCCTAATGCCGGCGATACCGTGTCGGTTACCACGGTAAATATTATGAGTACCACCACAGGGTATATTTCGGTGGTGTTATCAGGAACCGCTTCTACAGTTTCAGGAGCATCTGCCTTGTTGGCAACTGTAGACGTGTATTTGGATAGCGTGAATGCAGCCAGAGCTGAGTTAGGTGCGATTCAAAATCGCTTCGAAGCGGTCGTAAGAAATGGGCTGAATGTCGCGGAGAATCTGTCGGCTTCACGTTCAAGAATACAGGATGCAGATTTCGCATTAGAGACGGCAAGATTGACTCGGGCGCAGATTTTGCAACAGGCTGGCGTGGCCATGCTTTCTCAAGCCAATAGTCAGCCGCAGAATGTGTTGTCATTAATACAGTAATGGCAACTAAATAGGAGTAAATGGATAGGATAGGACGACTGACAGGGTGTCAGGCAAGGAAGCTTGATCACGGAAGGTTAGGAGAGATAAGGATTCGAAAGGAGGCAAACGACGTAGTCGCGAAGTATACGTTGGGGTCGCACTTGCCGGAGTACAGGATGTATTGGGTAAGTGCGAATCCGGTGTTGGCGAAATAGGCAATGATCTGCAGGATAGATCATTGGTATAGGTGAATGATATGTCATCTGAGCTTAAAATGAATCCGGCTTTCGGGCCTGTAATAGGACGTGATTTTCACTCGGCGAAAACCGATGGAACTCATGATCTAAGACTCAGAGTAGAAACTACCAAGGCGCGTGCAGCAAGTAAAGCTGATGATAAGCTGTCTCAAGAGTTAAAGGATCCCAAACAATCGGGGCAATCCGAACAGACAACTCAATCTATCTCGCTCAAACAAGCTCTGGATGTTATGAATGAGTTTGTATTGAATTCCCGCGCTGACTTGAATTTCAGTGTCGATGAGGATACCGGCAGTACGGTGGTTAAAGTGATAAACCGGGAATCGAAAGAGTTGATTCGACAGATACCATCCGAAGAAGTGCTGTCTATCGTAAGAAGGATGGCTGAGTTGGAGGAACACAGGGGTAATTTGTTAAATACGGAAGTTTAATTGGTTCCAAACGGTAGGATGAATTGGGATACTCAGAATCGCATGGATGCAAACAAGTTAAAGAGGTAGGGTTATGGCGGGAATATCGGCTGCCGGTGTAGGCTCCGGCTTGGATGTAGAATCCATTATTTCCAGTTTAATGGCGGTGGAACGTCAACCACTGCGTTTGATTTCGCAACGTCAAAGCGAGATCCAAGCAAAAATTAGCGCTTTTGGCTCTCTAAAGAGTGCGATGTCCAAGTTTCAGGACTCTCTGTCGACTCTGAAAAACGTATCGTCTTTTCAGAAATTTGCGACAGTATCGTCTGATGAATCCGTTTTCACGGCTACCGCGGCATCCAATGCGGTAGCCGGTAGATATACAATAAGTTTTTTAAATTCCGATCCTGCTCATCAACTGGCTAAGTCTCATAAAATGAATTCTTCCGGTTTTGCTGACAGTAGTACAGCAACCGGAGTGAGTGGCACCATGGAAGTTAGTGTCAATGGAACCAGCTTCTCTATTAATGTAGACAATACAAACGATTCTTTGGATGCTATTCGCTCAGCGATCAATTCACATGTAGATAATGACAATTTGGTTACTGCGACTATTATCAATGTAGATGACGGCCTGGGCGGTACAGAAAGTCGATTGTTATTAACCTCAGACGAAACCGGAGAGGATAATTCAATTGCGTTAACAGACACAACCGGAAACGTTGCCGCCGGATTGGGTATGGCGACAGCCGAGGCGGCGCAAAACGCTGTTTTTTCCTTAGATGGATACACTGTTACCAGCCAAACCAATGTCATTAAAGATGCCATTCAGGGTATCACTGTTACATTAGAGGGAAAATCAGATACCGCTCAGACTCTGAATGTTAGTTATGATAAAGATGCGGTAAAGGAATCGATTAATGAATTTGTCGCGGCATACAATGAGCTGGTGTCAACATTAAAAACGCTACGAAGTGGTGAGCTTAAAGGTGATAACTCAGTTATTAGCATCGAGTCACAATTGCGTTCGGTTTTTAATTCTTCACCGGGACTAAGTGGTAATTACAACTACCTTTCTGAAATAGGTATTAAGACCAATAAGCAAGGCGAGCTAAGTGTGGATAATAGTGAGCTGGATTCAGCACTAGCCACCAGCTATGCGGATGTCGCGGAGTTATTGGGCAATAATGACCAAGGTTATGTATTCCGTTTGGATACTTTGGCGGATCAGTTGTTGGGCAACAATGGAATTATAAAAACAAAAAACGAGAGTTTGAATACCCAAATCGACAATCTTAAAGACCGACGTGCCGATGTTGAGTATCGATTGGAGTTAATCGAGCAACGTTACAGGAAACAATTTGGGGCGTTGGACAGTTTGCTTGCTAATCTCACAGCAACCGGAAACTATTTAAGCCAACAGCTGGCCAATTTACCTGGTCCTAGAACATCGGTTTAGGATAGACCGAAACTTATTTAAAAGGAGACATAATGAGTACCGGAAACAGAGGGAGCGGTGTAAATGCCTATGCTAAAGTGGCTGCACAGACCGGAGTGAGCGGGGCTAGCCCACATCGCTTAATACTCATGTTGTTGGAAGCGGCCATTGGCAAATTGGCAAAAGCCAAGGGTTATATGCAGCACGGTAAAATCGCTGAAAAAGGGACTCACATAGGACATGCTATTTCTATCGTCGACGCATTGAAAGCCAGTCTGGATAACGAAGCCGGTGAAATTTCACAAAATCTGGATAGCTTATACGAATATATGATTAAGCGGATGATGGATGCCAATTTAGAAAATGACACTTCAATACTGGATGAAGTCATAGATCTTATAAACCCAATTCGAGAAGCGTGGGCAGCGATACCTGAGGACGTACAACGTCGGCATGAAGAGTTGATGGCGCAAAGAGATCAAGCCGCTGCCACATAAAAAGGTGAGAATGTGGATACAGAGAAACAATCTTGGCAGTCTATTTTGGAACTGGGTCGGAAAATGTTCGACTTGGCCGAGCGAAACGAATGGGAAGAATTACTGCTTCGGCAAAAAGACAGCGATGAACTGATTAAAGCGGTTTTTTCACAACCGTCCGGTTTGCCCGCAGAAGAATTGCGTGGCTATATTATGGAAGCGCAGGACTGGAACCAAAAAACGGCTGCCATTACTGAGCAACACCGGCAAGTGGTTGCCGCTAAGTTATCTTCGCTCAACAACAATCGCAAGGCCTGTGATACCTATAAGAAGAATACTTTTTAGTTAAGTGTGGTGCAGTGATCGGACTAAAATGGTTAAGGGATTTGGCCATGTCGGAAAATATCCATCCATTTCATAATGTATTGTCATTACCGACTTGTTTGCCTTTGGAAGTCAGGCGAATCGAAGCGGTTGATGAAATACAATGGCAACGTTTGTTGTACCGAAACACGTTGTTGTTGGAAATTGTGCTGCAGTCCCAGTCTCAGCCCGTTCGCGAAGGTGAAGAAGGTCGCGAAAATCAAGATATACGCCGGCTGGATGTGAAATTGGATTTTTTAATGAGCCTTATGGGTCAAACGCAAAACCCGGCTGTTATAACGGCCGGCAATATCCATATCAGTGAAAATGGTTTGTCCTATACACAGCCAACGAAACTCCTGCCCAGGCAATTGCTACACCTGCGACTGTTCATTTCTCCTCGATATCAGCATCCCCTTGAATTAGCTGCTACAGTATGTAGTTGTGTGCAACGCAGTGATCAATATGAAGTAACAGCTGTTTTTCTACCGCTGCCGGAGGATTTGAAGGAATTATTGGCTAAACTTATCTTTCAAATGCATCGTCACCATGTTGCGAAGACGCGTAAGAATAAGAAGTAAACGCGGCTTTATCAAAAATAGTAAGAACTATTGAATTAATAATTATGTGAAGCGCTAAAAGCAAATGAACTATAGGCTTAGAGTTGTATCAATATAGTAACAGTTGACGTTTATTTGAAAATAATTGCGACAATATTTTGACATATCCTCAACATGGTATTTAATTACTTAGGAACCTTTGAATGTGATGGGCGTCACGCTTGTGGATTGCGGATAGCTTATTCTTGGTGGCTGTGAGGCAAACCCTGTTTTGCCTGTATGCAATAGGTTTCTTGGGTGGTTTTTTATAATTAATGAAATTCAAAAATGGAGAGTTTGAAATGCCAGAGTCGATGCCATTATTGCTTATCGAACACGAAGAATCACAACGCTTAAAAATGACAGCAATTTTGGAATTCATTGGCTATGGGAAAATTATTCAAGCAGATTGCGACTCGGTTGCTGAGGCGGTAAAAGACAACAACATTGGCGTTGTCTTACTGGGACAATGTGGTAGCCCGGAGAACCTGACATCCGTGTTCGATTATTTCAATGAAAATGCCAGGGATGTACCCATTTTATTGATGTTAACTCGAGAATTGGGAAAACAACCGGATACCGAGTTGTCCAAGCGGGCTTTTGCGTTAATAAATTCTCCCCCCAGTTATCCGGAGCTCACAGACGCCCTACACCGCGCCGACGTTTTTCGAGCCGGTCGTAAAAAGAAAGGTGAACGTTTCAACTTAGATTTGTTTCGCAGTTTGGTGGGGAACAGCCGTGGTATACGGTCGGTAAGAAACCTGATTGAACAAGTTGCCAGCTCAGATGCCACAGTTTTAATTTTGGGCGAGTCTGGCACCGGAAAGGAAGTGGTTGCCAGAAATTTGCATTACCACTCTTCACGACGTAACAAACCCTTTGTTCCCATTAATTGTGGTGCTATTCCTGCTGAACTTTTGGAGAGTGAATTGTTTGGGCACGAGAAAAACGCTTTCACCGGAGCCATTAGTTCCCGGGAAGGCCGTTTTGAAATGGCCGAAGGTGGAACCTTGTTTTTAGACGAAATCGGGGATATGCCCTTAACCATGCAGGTTAAATTGCTGCGGGTTCTCCAGGAACGAACTTTTGAACGAGTGGGTGGAGCTAAGCAAATTACCGTGGATGTGCGTGTTATCGCCGCAACCCATCGTAATTTGGAGGAAATGATAGAGGAAGAAAAATTTCGGGAAGATCTCTATTACCGGCTGCAAGTATTTCCTATCGAGATGCCACCCTTACGTGACCGTGTGGATGATATTCCTCTGCTGGTCAATGAACTGATAGCCCGATTAGAACACGAAAACCGCGGCTCGGTTCGTTTTACACCGGCGGCAATTCTGGCCTTGTGTCAATACAAATGGCCAGGAAATGTTAGAGAGCTGTCAAATCTGTTAGAACGTCTGGTGATTATGTATCCCTACGGCGTGGTGGACGTGCATGACTTGCCGGAAAAATTCCGTCCCATCAGTGTCAATAGCAACGAAAGTGATACACCGGTTACTTTTGAGCCAAACCTGGCGCCAATGGAGTCTGTACCTTTATCTCGATTACCCAAGGACGGTATTGATTTAAAAGATCACATTAGTAATTTGGAATGTTCGTTGATCAAACAGGCGTTGGAAGAAGCCGGAGGCGTTGTAGCTCATGCAGCTAAGCGTTTGAATATGCGCCGGACTACGTTGGTGGAAAAATTGCGAAAGTATGGCTTACAGCGCAATGAAACTATGACGGAAGTTTGACTGAAGCCGGAATTACCATTGTAAGCTCATGTTGTAAAATCCATTTTCTCTCGGCATGGAAATTGCTCTTGTAATAACCAATATAGCTGTGGTTAAAGTGTTATTACAGGAGCGTTTCGTACATGGGAGTTCTTGCCTCTGATAGATTCAAAGGCCAACAGGAATCTGTCAATAGTTTTAACAATTCAGCCGACTCTTTGAAGTCCGGGCAAGCGTGCACTGCTGCGCCTGCGGACGTCCCCGTTTCTGTTTCCCCAGTCCAAAGTAGTGACCCGGAGACCCGGTTTTTATCAGCCGTGCTGCAAGCTTTACCGGCCGGAGTGGTGGTACTGGATTCTCAAGGGCGTATTCAGGAATGTAACTCCGCCGCAATTGCATTGTTGGAGGGGCCGGCCTTGGGCGAGTATTGGCCTGAAGTGGTACAGCGAGTTTTTGCACCCAAGGCGAAGGACTCTTTTGACGACCACTTAAAGAACGGCAGAATTGTACAGGTATCGACTTGTCCTATGACGGAATTTCCCGGACAAGTTTTACTGATAAATGATGTTACTGATAAGCGGCGTTTAGAGCAGATGTTGTCACAGCAGCATCGCTTAAGTGCCTTGGGGCAAATGACTGCATCATTGGCTCACCAGCTCCGAACGCCTCTCGCCGCGGCTACCCTGAACGGTTCACAATTACGCAGTAACAAGCTCGAACCGATGCAACGTCAGGAAATTGTAACATCGATGCTGCGCAGTATGCGCCGGTTGGAAACATTAGTGGAAGATATGTTGTTGTTTTCCCGCTCAGGACATTGCGGAACGGACACCTTTACAATCTGCTCCATGGTTGAGGAAATTGAAAATACCTGTCGCCTATCAATGACTCCCTCAATTCGATTCTCCGTTCACGCTAATCAGCATGATCTCGAAGAAATAGACCGTAGTGCCACACTGGTAGGTAATCGGGAGTTGTTGATCAGCGCTATACAAAATCTTATTGATAACGCAGAGCAGGCCTTGCAGGGTGTTGGTGAAATTGGACTCTACGTTCAGAGTAATCAAATGGGTCGAGTCGATATAAGTGTCAGGGATAACGGTCCTGGTATACCGCAGCATATTCAAACAGGAATATTTGAGCCATTCTATACAACACGTTCAAACGGAACGGGTTTAGGTTTGGCTGTTGTGAGATCCATTGCCCGTGCCCATGGTGGCGAAGCCTGGGTAGAGTCTAACGGTAAGGGAAGCCGGTTCACCATTAGCTTACCGGTCGTGTCGTCAGGGAATACAGGAAGGTAAAAAGGAAGCGTTACTATGGAAAAAGCAACGGTACTGGTTGTTGAAGATGATCAATCGCTACGAGACGTCATTGGTTCCACCCTGGCATTGGCCGGCTATCAAACGGTGATGGCGCAGGATGGTATGGATGCAATGGCGATAATGGAAAAGCACTCCGTTGATTTGGTGGTTACAGATATTCAGATGCCAAAAATGGATGGAAACACATTGCTGAAATCTTTGCGATCCCGTTGGCCGGATTTACCTGTGGTAATGATAACCGCCTATGCCAGTATTCAAAAAGCGGTTGAGTCAATGAAAGAAGGTGCTGTAGATTATCTTGCTAAACCATTTGAAGCAGAAGTGCTGGTAAATACCGTAAACCAGTTTATTTCCAATGCCATAACTGATACCAATCAAATATATATCTGTGATGACCCAAAAAGTTTGCAGGTAGCGGATATGGCACGTCGGGTAGCACAAACCGATGCAACCGTTCTGGTCAACGGAGAGAGCGGTAGCGGTAAAGAAGTATTGGCGCGATACATTCACGAAAACTCATCGCGCAAGGATAAACCGTTTGTTGCGATAAATTGTGCCGCTATACCGGAAAACATGTTGGAAGCGACATTGTTTGGATATGAGAAAGGAGCGTTTACCGGAGCTTACAAAGCCTGTCCTGGTAAGTTTGAACAAGCGGAAGGCGGTACTTTGTTGCTGGACGAAATATCGGAAATGGATTTGGGCTTACAGGCCAAATTGTTGCGGGTGATTCAAGAAAGGGAAGTGGAACGACTTGGCGGAAGTAAAATGATTGACCTGGATGTCAGAATCCTGGCGACCACCAATCGCAAGTTAGCACAGGAAGTTAAACAGGGAAATTTTCGAGAAGATCTGTTTTATCGTTTGAGCGTATTTCCTATAACGGTACCTGCTTTGAGAGAACGAGCGGGGGACATCGAACCTATAACGCGGGCTTTGTTGGAAAAGCACTATAGAACCTTTAAAAATAGCAATTCTCAGGCCGGTCACGGTGTTCTGAAGCAAGGTAACGCCGGCGTTCCCCTGCAACGTCCCATATTGAGCTCCGGCGCGCTGCAAAAACTATTAGCCTATCACTGGCCGGGAAATGTGCGAGAGCTGGACAACGTCGTACAACGGGCTTTGATCTATTCGGGCGGTAGTGAAATTACGGCAGAAGATATTCGATTTGAATCTTTCAGTACGTCACTTGAAGAGGAAAGCGTTGATGTTGACAGCCCCTGCCTTGAAGACGAGATGCAAAACCATGAGCATCAGAAAATCCTAAAAACATTACACGAAGAACTGGGTAATCGTAAAGTCGTCGCTGAAAAACTTGGGATTAGTCAAAGAACGTTAAGATATAAATTAGCTAGAATGCGGGAAAAAGGAATCACTATTCCGGAACGTTTCGGGATGGTCGGTTAATAAAGCGGAGTGAGCATGAACAACATTACTACGGATAGTATATTAGCGCAATTAAGAGCGCTTGAAGCGGCTTCCAAAAGCGGTAGCGTACAAGAGCCGCCTAAAGTGGAAGAGGATTTCTCCAACTTGTTGCAACAGAGTATTGATAAGGTCAATGAATTACAAAAGAATTCGGGAGATTTAAGTAAGGCGTTTGAGATGGGTTCTCCCACAGTGACTTTAGCAGAAGTTATGATTGCAAAGCAAAAAGCGGGCATCGCGTTTCAATCTGTTCTTCAAGTAAGGAATAAATTGGTAAATGCTTATAAAGAAATAATGTCTATGCAAGTGTAAGAACCCGTATCCGTACGGAATAAGCAAAAGGGTCATAAATTAGGGATTGATCCGCAAAGATTGGTCAAAGGAACTGATAGAAAAAACAATGGCAACCGCAACCCAGGAAACCAGAACCGTAACCGTTAATGGTCTGGACGCAGCAACCATGTTGCGTCAGCTCGGTTTTTTTGTTGCTTTAGCGGCAAGCTTTGTTATCGCCGGTTGGGTTTTGCTGTGGTCGCAGGAACCAAATTACAGTGTGTTGTTTTCTTCATTGGAGGAAAGAGAAGCCAGTATTGTTCTGGATGCACTCCAACAGCTGAATATTCAATACAAATTGGATAACAAAACCGGTGCCTTGTTGGTTCCTTCAAAAAGTGTTTATGACGCTCGCATAAATCTGGCGGCGCAAGGGCTGCCAAAAAGTACGGCCGGCGGATTTGCCTCGTTGGATAACGGTGATTCCACCTTTGGGATGAGTGCCGCTAAAGAAACCATTCTGTTTCAACGTGCCTTGGAACGAGAGTTGGTCCAAACCGTTAACAGTATCAGCAATGTGAAATCATCCAGAATTCATTTGGCTATTCCCAAACAGTCTGCCTTTTTAAGGGACCGGCAAAAGCCAAGAGCGTCTGTTATTGTCAGTTTATATCCGGGACGCTCTTTGTCTGAAGGTCAGGTTTCGGCTATCGTGCATTTGGTGGCTTCCAGCGTGCCTAATCTTCAGTTGGAACAAGTAACCGTTGTGGATCAAACCGGCCGTTTATTAACTAATGGGGACAGAACTAAGGATATTGCGTTATCGAGCACTCAATTTGAGTATGCCAGAAAAATTGAGAAAAGCTATCAAGAGCGTATTCAAAACATTCTGACTCCCATACTTGGACCCAATTCCGTTCATGCCCAAGTTACGGCAGAGATTGATTTTACGGTTAATGAACAGACTCAACAAATATTCAATCCTGACTCGCAAACCCCGGTCAGTGTACAGACTTCAGAGGAACAGACTTCGGGTGGGGCTTTTGCGGGTATACCGGGTGCTTTGAGTAATCAACCACCGCAAAATGCAGAAGCACCTGAGAAAGCAAGTGAAGCCGCAGCGGATTCCGGTGGTGGTACGAACCGCATGATGCGTAAGGAAACTAAAAATTATGAAGTAGATAAAACCATCAGTCATACCCGATATGCATCGGGAAACATAAAGCGATTGTCAGCAGCCGTTGTCGTGGATGATAAAGTAAACGTAAACAAAGACGGCGTCAGGTCCAAAATCACACGAAGCCCTGAAGAGATTCTCAGAATCACTGAGCTGGTTAAGAAGGCCATTGGGTTTGATCTGAAACGAGGCGACACCGTAAATGTGGTCAATGAATCCTTTACGGTACCGGAAACACCTGAGCAACTGCCTGAAACACCGATCTGGGAGCGTCCCTGGATCTGGGATGTAGCTAAGCAAGCTCTTGCCGGGTTGTTGCTTATTTTTATTGTATTTGGCGTGTTAAAACCAGCGTTAAAATCCTTTGGTAAGTCTATTGCCCCATCCATTGCATTACCTCCCGGAGAGGAGGGCAAGGATGGTCGGATATCCGGTGCATCCGGAGTTCAGGCCGATAAAGTCACACTGGGTTCAGGCGGAGCCGTGCAAATTGAGGCGCCGCCCAGTCAACACGATATGAATATGCTCACGGCTCAGCAGTTGGTGAAGGATGATCCAAAGCTGGTTGCACAGGTTGTTAAAAACTGGGTTTCAAACGAATGAGCGATGCGAGTGACGGAGCCAGCAAAGCAGCAATTCTGATGATGAGCCTGGGTGAACAGGCCGCGGCAGAAGTGCTCAAGCATATGGAGCCGAAAGAGGTACAAGCACTGGGTGCTGCGATGGCAACTGTGTCCAATGTCACTCGTTCGCAAGTGGAAAAAGTAGTACATGAGTTTTGTGAGACCGTGCAGTCCCAAACGGCTTTAGGATTGGGTTCCGATGAGTACATTCGTAACGTATTGATGAATGCATTGGGTGCGGACAAAGCCAATGGAATGATCGACCGTATCTTGCATGGGGCGAATACAAAAGGATTGGAAACCCTCAAGTGGATGGAGCCGCGTTCGGTGGCGGAAATCATTCGACTGGAACATCCGCAAATCATCGCCATTGTTTTATCGTATTTAGAAAGCGATCAGGCTGCTGAAGTGTTGATGCATTTCCCGGAGAAAGTCAGGGCCGATGTGGTCATGCGTATTGCCACTATAGATGGCATTCAACCCGGAGCGTTGAAAGAGTTGAATGAAATTCTGGAAAAACAGTTTTCAGGAAATAGCGGAGTTAAATCCTCGAATGTAGGTGGTATAAAAACCGCTGCTAACATTCTCAACTTTGTAGACAGTTCGGTGGAAGGCGAGATCATGGATAGTGTTAAAGAATTTGACAATGACTTGGGTCAACAAATTCAAGATTTGATGTTTGTTTTTGAAAATCTCATGGAAGTATCGGATCGCGATATTCAAACCTTACTGCGGGAAATATCTTCCGATTCCCTGGTGCTCGCTTTAAAAGGCGCGGATGATAATTTGAAAGAGAAAATATTCAAAAATATGTCAAAACGGGCTGCGGAAATGCTTCGGGATGATCTGGAAGCAAAAGGTCCGGTTAAACTCAGCGATGTGGAAAGCTCGCAAAAAGAGATTTTATCGATTGCACGCAAGCTTGCAGATGCTGGTGATATTTCATTAGGTGGCGGTGGTGGAGATGAATACATCTAAAATTATGCCGAGAGGCAGCACAGATAAGGCGAAGCGCTGGACGGCGCCTAATGTGGAAGGAGAAGTGGGTCTTACCCAGTCTACCCAGGAGCAGAAACTAACTCCAGTGACAGCGGAAGCCATAGAGAAAATTCAAAATGAGGCTTATAAAGAAGCCTATGATGAAGGCTATGGTAACGGTTACAAGGAAGGGATCAATGCAGGATCCGGCAAAGTTAAGGAACTGGCTGAAACAATGGAAAAAGCATTAAACCTGCTCAGTGAACCCTTTGCCGAGCTGGACCGGCAGATGGAATCGGAGATAGTCACCCTTGCTGCTTTGATTGCCAAACAATTGGTACGCAGGGAGATAAAAACCGATCCGGCTCAAATAGTGGCAACGGTTCGCGAAGCGGTGCTGGTGCTGCCTGTTGCTTCAAGGAATGTGAATGTCTATCTGCAACCGGAGGATGCGCAAATCGTGCGAGACAAACTCAATACCTCTGATACCGATCCTGCCTGGAGAATTCTGGAAGACCCTGTGCTTGAACGAGGGGATTGCCGTATCACTACGGAATCTTCCTCTATTGATGCAACATTGGAAAAGCGCCTCGCTTCCATAGTCAGTCAGATTATGGGTGGTGAGCGGGAACAGGATTGATATGGAATCGCGGGAAAGTTTTGAAGCCTTCACTCTACGGTCACAGCACTGGACTGACCGGATTCGTGCCTTGCAACAAAAAGTACAAGGGCCCATATTCAATGTGGAAGGGAAACTGACGCGTATGGTGGGGTTGACCTTGGAAGCCGTGGGTTGTCAGGCGCCCGTTGGTGCCCGCTGCCTGGTAATCGGTCCCAACGAAACCAGTGTGGAAGCGGAAGTTGTGGGGTTTTCCGGCGAGAAGCTCTATTTGATGGCCACCGGTGACATACGAGGCATTACGCCCAATGCCAGGGTGTTACCCACCAATAAGGTGTATTCCGTTCCCGTGGGGGATGTTCTGTTAGGGCGAGTGCTCAGTGGAACCGGCGTGCCGCTGGATGGCTTGGGCAACCTGGAATGTGCGGAAACCCGGGCGCTAAGTGGTCACTTAATTAACCCTTTGTTACGCAGCCCTATACGGGAGCCCTTAGATGTGGGAGTGCGAACCATTAACGCCTTGATGAGCGTGGGGCGAGGGCAACGTATGGGTTTGTTCGCAGGCAGTGGTGTGGGCAAAAGTGTCTTGCTGGGCATGATGACGAGATTTACCAACGCAGATATCGTGGTGGTGGGGCTCATTGGTGAGCGAGGCCGAGAAGTTAAAGAGTTCATTGAAAATATATTGGGAACCGAAGGCATGAAAAAGGCAGTCATTGTGGCTGCGCCGGCGGATGATACGCCCATGGTGAGGTTACATGGGGCTTCTTTAGCGACGACAATTGCCGAATATTACCGGGATAAGGGTAAAAATGTATTGCTGTTAATGGATTCCCTAACCCGATATGCTCAGGCGCAGCGGGAAATAGGCCTTGCCATAGGGGAGCCTCCTGCCACCAAGGGGTATCCACCGTCCGTGTTTGCCAAAATTCCTCAGTTGGTGGAGCGGGCAGGCAACGGACCGCAGGGTGGGGGATCCATAACCGCTTTTTATACGGTTCTAACAGAGGGTGACGACAATAATGATCCCATTGCTGATGCGGCCCGAGCTATTCTGGACGGACATGTGGTGTTGTCGCGGGAGCTGGCGGAGTCGGGTCTGTATCCAGCCATTGATGTGGAGGCGTCCATTAGCCGGGCAATGACAGAAATCACCACGGCCGATCACCAGGTTGCGGCCAATATGTTTAAGAAAAACTATTCGACCTACCGGCAAAATCGTGACTTAATCAGTGTAGGAGCTTATCAAGCCGGCGCGGACCCGGATATCGATAAGGCAATCGCTCTGAATCCGAAAATGCGGGAATTTCTGCAACAAAATATGCATGAGGCGGTTAGCGTCGTGCAAAGTGTCAGTGCCTTAAAGCATCTCCTGCAACTTGATGCAGGTACTCCAAATATGGCTCAACTTGCTCCGGAAACTGATGCCGATCGCAGATGAAAAAGCTTGTGACACAATAGTTTGGTCGTGGTAGTATCGCCCAATGATTATGCCCCAGTCGCACCAAATCTAACCCGTATGTACAAACCTCTGGAAATCTTTATTGGGTTGAGATACCTGCGCGCCAAACGGCGTAACCGCTTCATTTCCTTTATTGCTTTTATTACCGTCCTGGGAATTTTATTGGGCGTCACCGCTCTGATTACCGTATTGTCGGTCATGAACGGTTTTGTCACCGAATTACGAGAACGCATTTTAGGTATGGCCTCGCATGTCACGGTGAGCAGTTTTGACGGCCACTTGGCTGAATGGCGCAATGTACAAACAGATTTGGAAAAACATGCCCGGGTTATTGGTGTTGCCCCCTTTGTTCAGGGTGAAGGTATGCTGTCATCCGGGCAGCAAGTCAAAGGTGTTCAAGTAAAGGGCATTTTACCGAATCAGGAGCCTAAAGTTTCCGATGTGCACGGAAAAATGGTCAGCGGCTCGATGGAGCAACTCAAAGCCGGGGAATACAATATTATCCTGGGTGCTACTCTGAAACGGGCTTTGCAAGTGCGTATTGGAGAAAAAATCACCCTGGTCACGCCGCAGGCTATCAATACACCGGCCGGGGTTCTGCCGCGCTTGAAGCGCTTTACTGTCGTGGGTATATTTGAAGTTGGACACAATGAATACGATTCTGCCGTGGCCTTTGTACATATGGCAGATGCTGCGAAATTATATCGCATGCGAGATGATGTGAGTGGCTTGCGCGTTAAATTGGACGATCTATTTGAGGCCAGCGCAGTTAGCTATGAATTGTCCAATAAGACCAATGGAGAATTTTGGATTACAGATTGGACTCGGCAACATGCTAATTTTTTCCGTGCAGTGCAGTTGGAAAAACGCATGATGTTTCTGGTTTTAATGATTATCGTTGTCGTAGCGGCATTTAATATTGTTTCCACTATGGTGATGGTGGTTACCGATAAGCAGAGTGATATTGCTATATTACGAACCCTGGGTGTGTCTCCCGGAAGCATTATGGGTATCTTCATGGTGCAGGGAGTGGTTATTGGTTTTGCCGGCACCATGCTGGGCATGGTTTGCGGGGTCGCTCTGGCCATGAATGTAGATGCCGTGATTGCATTTATCGAGCAGATTATGGGTATTAAATTTATGCCTGCAGATGTGTACTATATCAGTGATTTTCCATCTGAATTACATTGGGATGATGTGTTTCAAGTCTGCGGAATCTCCTTTCTGATCAGCCTGGTGGCTACTATCTATCCCGCCAGAAAAGCCGCCAAAACCCAACCGGCAGAGGCTTTGCGCTATGAGTGAGGTGTCTGTGATGGATGAAATCACACCGGTGTTGCAGTGCAAAAATCTGGTTAAATCCTTCAAGGAAGCTTCGTTCGGTGTGGATGTTCTCAAAGGTGTGAATCTGACCGTGAATCCGGGAGAACAAATCGCCATAATGGGTGCGTCCGGGTCCGGAAAAAGCACCTTATTACATTTACTGGGTGGATTGGACCAATGTAGTAGTGGTGAAGTGTGGGTTAATGGTAAAGCTTTTTCCACCATGGGCGAATCTCAGCGGGGACGAATTCGAAATGAAACCTTGGGTTTTGTTTATCAGTTTCATCATTTATTGCAGGAATTTACCGCGCTGGAAAACGCGGCCATGCCCTTGCTGGTCAGGGGGGAGGCACCTAAAGTAGCGGCCCAAAAAGCCCGGACCATGCTGGAGAAAGTGGGTTTATCTGCCCGCCTCAAGCATAAGCCATCAGAGTTGTCCGGTGGTGAAAGACAACGCACCGCTATTGCTCGTGCATTAATTACCAACCCATTGTGTGTATTGGCAGACGAGCCCACAGGTAATCTGGATCATGGCACTGCCGAATCTGTGTACGAATTAATGTTGGAGTTGAACGCCCAGTTGGGAACCAGCATTATTATGGTGACTCACGACAAGGGGCTGGCCGATCGCATGCAACGACTATACATCCTGGAAGACGGCATTCTTCGACTACAATAACCCCCCCAGACATACATCTGCGGTGTTGGTGTGATGGCTTGTTGTGGCTTGTTGTAGTTTGTTGTTGTGTGTTTTGTTAATGCCTTGTGAAAGCGATGTGAAAGCCTTGTGCTAGTGTTCATGTGTTTGACTTGTTGGCGTCGTCCGGGGTTTGGACGCTGCATCGTCCTTGGTTTGTACCGGCTTGCTCTTCAATATATCTCGCGATATCTTTCTTTGTCTCCATAATTGTTGTACTTTTAGACGCCATAACATGCGAACGCCTAGTCCGCCCACTAAGGCGCTGGTGGCTCCTACAATGAAGCAACCCAGCAAAAAAGGTTGCCATATGGTGCTTAAACCATGAGCGAGCCATTCGAAGCTGAGTTCAAACTGGAATTCCGATGGAGGAACATCCAGAACCCATACGCCGATTTTGTAGGCAAAATAAAACAAGGGTGGCATGGTAATGGGGTTGCTAACCCATACTAAAGCAACTGAGATGGGTAGGTTTACTCGTACGACAACGGCTGCGATAGCCGCCAGCAGCATTTGAAAGGGGACGGGTACAAACGCCATAAACAGGCCCACTGCCACTGCCCCCGAAATGGATCTGCGATTAAGATGAAGCAGATTGGGGTCATTGAGCAAGGGACGAATCAGACGTAAATGTTTATGGTCACGAATTTTATCGTGGTCCGGGACATACCGCTTAAAGTATCGCCTTGGCATTTAACAACTACCGGTTAACAAAGTGTAAACAATTATATAAGTCAAACATGCGAATAACAGCGCTAGGTTTATTGCTAGGAGTGGTGCTATTGCAGTTTCAACCACAAGTCCCGGATGCGGCATGGTCGTGGTTGCTGGTTCTCCTGCTGCCTGTCGCCTTTAAGTATTCACATTTCCGGCCAATTTTGATGCCCTGTATTGGATTTCTATGGGCGGTATTACATGCCCAGGTTCAAGTCCATGACACCTTATCCCCCTCATTGGAAGGCCGTGATCTTATTCTATCCGGTGAGGTGAAATCCCTACCGGTGTATGACGATCAACACGTTACGTTTGAGTTTACCATCAAAAAGTTATGGAACATAGATGCCTTGGGTGTCAAATTGGAATCCCCCAATTTTTATCCGAGCAAGGTTCGCTTGCAATGGTATAACGGCGACAACATCTTACAGCCAGGCCAATCCTGGTTGTTATTGGTACGTTTGAAACGGCCTCACGGGAACTTGAATCCCGGTGGTTTTGACCGGGAGCAGTGGTTGTTCAAGAAGGGTATTGGTGCAACCGGATATGTGTTGGAGCATCGTGGCAAACGCGGCAAAAGACTTGCGGCTGCATTGCCGGAATTACCCTTGAATCGTCCTTTTGCCACCAGCCCCCGTTTTGGATTGGATACCGTGAGGGATCGCTTACGCCGCTCCATCATGAATGCTGTGGAGACTTCGCCTAATAAGGGCTTGCTGGGGGCACTTACCCTGGGAGATCGTCAATATATCTCCCCGGAACAGTGGCAAGTGCTGACGGCAACAGGAACCAATCATTTAATGGCCATTTCCGGTTTACATATAGGGATGGTGGCGGGTTTATTGTTTTTTTTGGGGCGTTGGTTGTGGGTATACATACCGCGGGCCCCTTTAAGATTTCCTGCGGCCAAAGCGGGGGCTCTGTTAGCATTGCCTGGTGCCTGTATTTACGCTGCCTTGGCCGGTTTTTCCATCCCCACTCAAAGGGCGCTGATTATGGTGGCTGTGGTCATGCTGGTTTTGTTGCTGCAACGACAAGTCAAAGGCAGTACGGTTCTAGCCTTAGCGCTGATATTTGTTCTGGGATTGGATCCCATGGCGGCTATGGATGTAGGGTTTTGGTTGTCTTTTTCAGCAGTTGCCCTTATTTTATTTGCGTCAGGCGGACGCTTGAAAACGCAGGGGTGGTGGTGGCGTTGGGGCCGTCTGCAGTTTGTGTTGTTTCTGGGTTTATTTCCTATCTTATTGATAATATATGGAAAACTGTCTTTATCTTCACCTGTGGCCAATACCCTGGCCATTCCGGTAGTGAGTTTTGTCACCGTACCTTTAGCATTGAGCGGTACTTTGTTCATTGAGGTTTTTCCTGCGTTCGGAGCTCTCTTACTCGAGGGAGCGGATCTCAGTCTGAGCCTGCTGTGGTGGGGTTTGTCCCGGTTGGCAGACTGGGACGCGCTGCAACTGCAGTTTTTTAGTCCTCCCGGATGGACGCTGGTTCCTGCAATCCTGGGTTTACTCTGGATGTTGATGCCTGCCGGTATTCCGGCAAGACTCCTGGGGATATTTTGGTTCCTGCCGATGCTGATGATCCGACCCGAATCACCACAATCAGGACAATTCTATTTTACTTTGCTTGACGTGGGTCAGGGGCTGGCCGCTGTGGTACAAACCCGCCATCATGTGCTTTTGTTTGATACGGGACCACGTTTTCGTAGTGGTCATAATACCGGAGAGTCGGTGGTTTTACCTTATTTACGGCATCAGGGATTGAATCACCTGGACCGTCTCATTATCAGCCACACCGACACCGATCATGTAGGGGGGGCAGAATCGGTCAGTAAGAGTGTACCTGTAAGCGAGCTGCTATCCGGAGAACCTGAGCTATTAACTGGGATTAAAGCCGCTGCGGTGGCACCGTGTAATGCGGGAGAGAGCTGGATTTGGGATGACGTGAGTTTTACAATACTGCACCCCACCGACCAATGGCGCCGGCAGGTGAAAGAAAATAACAACCTTTCCTGTGTACTTCGGGTCAGTTCGGCGGATGGTGGCCGCGTGCTCATCCCGGGGGATATAGAAAAAGCGGCGGAGGACTGGCTGGTGGCGACCAGAAGCGGGGAGTTGCGAGCGGACGTTTTGGTGGCGCCACATCACGGCAGTAACACCTCGTCCAGCGCCGGTTTTTTGGATGCGGTTGCACCCCAAGTCGTGGTGTTACCCGTGGGGTTTCGCAACCGCTACGGGTTTCCCAAGGCAGAGGTGCTACAGCGCTACCGCCAACGCGATATGCAGCTGTACGATTCCGCCCAGCACGGTGCCATTCGCTTTCGAAGTGAGTCTGGGGGGATGGTATTGGATCAGGCTTATCGTCTTTCGCAACAACGATATTGGCATTCAAATATAAGAAATTGGTACAGTTTTTGGTAAACTATACGCTCTTGGGCTACCGGCGCAGCCCGGACTTTGCTACATTACGTAAAATCCAAAATAAAGGAAGACCATAGTGTTTGAAATTGTAAAAGCCGGCGGTTGGTTAATGGTACCGCTTATTTTATGTTCCGTTGTCGCCTTAGCCATTATCGGGGAACGGCTTTGGGCGCTGCAGAAAAAACGCGTCATTCCCAAACATCTGGTGGCTCAAATTTGGCACTGGCATAGTCAAGGACAATTGGGTGAGGAACAAATCAATATTATCAAAAAAGGTTCACCACTGGGACGTGTCTTGGCTGCAGGATTGACCAATATGCATCACAACCGCGAAGTAATGAAAGAGAGTATCGAAGAAATTGGCCGACATGAAGTCCATGAGCTGGAACGATATTTAAACTCCCTAGGCACCGTGGCTTCCATTACTCCGTTAATCGGGCTGTTGGGAACGGTCATTGGTATGATTGAGGTGTTCAGCATTATCACTCAGGAAGGTGTAGGTAATCCCACGGTATTATCCGGTGGTATTTCAAAAGCCTTGATAACGACCGCAGCCGGTTTGTCGGTGGCCATCCCCGCCTTAATGTTTTACCGCTATTTACGGGGTCGTGTGGAAGAGTTGGTGGTCTTCATGGAGGCCGAAGCCATCAAGCTGGTTGAAGTGATCCACGGTGACAGGGATCGCTCGAAAAAGTAATTCGTACCTGTCCAACCCTATAGTTTAAAGGATTCTTTCTCAGTGAATTTAAAACAGTCCAAACAGGAAGAACTGGATGTAAATATCACACCGTTGATTGACGTTGTGTTTTTACTTCTTATTTTCTTCATGGTTTCCACCACATTTGAAAGACAATCGGAAATCGAAGTGGTACTGCCTAAAGCCGCGATAGATGCCCCGCAAAAAGAAACTTTTGTTATGGAAATCGTCATTAATGCGGAAGGGACTTATTTCATCAATGGCAAACGGGTGATTAACACGCAAATCGACACCTTGAAAAAAGCCATGTTAAAGGTAGCCAATGGCAGAGAGGACCCACCCATCATTGTGAGTGCCGATGCTAACACCACACACCAATCAGTGGTCACCGTCATGGATGCAGCACGGCAGTTGGGCTTTGTCCATCTGAGTTTTGCTACCACGCAAACCACGTCATCCCAGTAAGGCGGGGTGATGGCTCAGGCTGGTAATCAGGACGCAGCATCCGCTGTGTATAAACGCCTGTTGCGTTTTACACGCCCCTATCTTGGCGGATTTATGGTAGCAGTTTTCGGTATGACTCTTGTGGCCGCCACTGAAACCGGTTTTGCCGCCATGATGGAACCTCTGTTGGATGGCACGTTTATTCATAAAGATCCCAAAGTCATTAAGTATTTACCGGGAGCATTGCTCCTGTTGTTTTTGATTCGCGGAGTAGGTGCGTTTCTTACCCGTTTTTATATGGAATGGGTGGGTCGCAATGTGATTCGTGATTTACGTCGGCTTATCTTTGAACATTTACTGCGGTTACCCAGTCGTTTTTTTGATACTCATAACAAGGGGCAATTGACCTCTAAATTGATCTACGATGTAGAACAAGTAGCAGGGGCTACAACCAACGCCCTAACCGTGTTAATACGGGATACCCTCACTGTGCTCGGCTTGTTGATCTGGATGATTATTATCAGCTGGCAGCTAACTCTGTTTTATTTGGTAGTGACACCGGTAATTGGCGGTTTGGTGGTGTATGTGAGCAAGCGTTTTCGGCGTATCAGTCGGAAAATACAAACATCCATGGGGAGTGTGTCGCAAGTATCACAACAGGTGATAGAAGGGCAGCGGGTGGTCAAAGTATACGGTGCGGAGGAATACGAGAAACGGGTCTTTGAACAAGCCAATGAATTTAACCGGCGCCAATTTATGAAAATGGCCATTACCAGCGGCTTGAACGTGCCCATCTCGCAATTTTTTGCGGCTCTGGCCTTGGCCTGTGTTGTTTACTTCGTCACCAAAGAAACCACTATCACCACACCCGGCGTGTTCATGTCCTTTGTATCGGCCAGTTTATTGCTGTTACCACCCATGAAGCGACTGACTCAAGTTACCGAAAATATTCAACGTGGTGTGGCTGCTGCACAAAGTTTGTTTGAACTATTGGATACGCAAGCTGAAATAGATACGGGTACGCTCAGTTTGGATAAGCCCAGGGGTGAGGTGGAGTTTAGAAACATTGGCTTCAGTTATGACCGTGATAGAGAACAGCAGGTTTTAAAAGGGGTAAGCCTCAAAGTGAGCGCAGGCCAAACCGTTGCCTTTGTAGGGCGTTCCGGAAGCGGCAAAAGCACATTGGTGAGTTTGTTACCACGCTTTTACGATCCTCAACAGGGAGAAATTCTTCTGGATGGGATTCCTTTAGGGGAGTTACGATTAAGTAACCTGCGTCAGCACATCGCCTTGGTGAGCCAGGATGTCACCTTGTTCAACGATACCGTTGCCAACAACATCGCCTATGGTTGTCAAGATACAGATAGAGAACACATTGTCAAAGCAGCTACCGCAGCTCACGCCATGGAGTTTATTCAGGAATTGCCTCAAGGTTTGGATACCCTGATCACGGAGCAGGGTAGTTTGTCCGGAGGACAACGGCAAAGAGTTGCCATCGCTCGGGCTTTATTAAAAGACGCACCCATATTAATCCTGGATGAGGCGACCTCCGCTTTAGATAACGAATCGGAACGAATTATTCAGGATGCACTGGAAATCCTTATGCAAGGACGAACCACCTTTGTCATTGCTCATAGACTGTCGACGGTGGAGAACGCCGATTTGATCGTGGTTATGAATGAAGGTCGAATTGTTGAGCAAGGTAAACATGCAGAGCTATTGGCCTTGAGTGGCACTTATGCGGCATTACACACAATGCAGTTTACAGAGAACCCAGAGTAGGGTTGCAGAGGGCGAATTCCGGTGAACCGACTGGTGGATTGCTGGTATGGTAAGACTTGCATCATCTCCTGGTTGTTGCTGCCATTGTCTTTGTTGTTTGCCACTTTAGCGGGTTTGCGTCGAACGCTGTATGGGCTGGGAGTGCTGAAAAGTCAATCGCTGCCGGTGCCGGTGATTGTGGTAGGCAATATTACAGTAGGGGGTACGGGTAAAACACCTTTAGTGATAGCCTTGGTTAAGCGCTTGCAACAAAGCGGCTTTAAACCGGGAATTATAAGCCGGGGGTACGGCGGCAACTCCAGGCAATGGCCACTTGCCGTTAGCGCTGACTCGGATCCAAATGAAGCCGGGGATGAACCGGTCCTGTTAGCGATGCGAACCCAATGTCCGGTCGTGGTAGGCCCAAACCGCGTTGAAGACGGGAAACGATTGTTGCAGCAGTTTGATTGTGATGTGTTGTTGTGTGACGACGGTTTACAGCATTATGCCTTGAAGCGAGATGTGGAAATTGCTGTCACTGATGCCGATCGTCGCTTTGGCAATGGTTGGCTGCTGCCCGCCGGACCTTTGCGTGAACCGGTGTCGCGGTTGAAAACGGTGGATTTTGTAGTGAGTAACGGCGACGGAAAAACGGCCGGTTGCGAAGAGTTTTCCATGAATTTGGTCTACGATCACGTGTATCGCCTCGATGATAGCCGTGTGACAAAACCTGTGGTGGAACTAAAAGACCGGACCGTCAATGCTGTTGCTGGAATTGGAAATCCAAAACGGTTTTTTCAATTGTTGGAGCGCAATAAAATCAAAGTGACACCTCGGAGTTTTGCCGATCATCATCAATATTCAAAAGAAGATTTGGTATTTAATGACGGCAAATGGATACTGATGACTGAAAAGGATGCAGTAAAAATAAAGAGTTTAAAGCACCAAAAGGGCCATAAATTTTCCAGTGAGCACATGTGGGTGCTTCCGGTTCAGGCACAATTGGATGAAACATTTTATTATAATTTATTAATCAAACTAAATGAGCGAGTAAAAAATGGATAGAAAACTGTTAGATATACTGGTATGTCCGCTGTGTAAAGGTCCGCTGGTTTTCAATCAGGACAAAGCCGAACTGGTCTGTAAAGGTGATCGTCTGGCTTTCCCGATTCGAGAGGATATTCCTGTTATGTTGGAAGAAGAAGCTCGGCAGTTGGCTGCTGACGAGGAAGTGGCTTAAGCCGCGTACTGAGTAATATGTCATTTACGGTTGTCATTCCGGCCCGATATGCCTCGTCCCGCTTACCCGGGAAGCCCTTGCTTGATATCGCCGGCAAAAGTTTGTTGCAACGCGTGTATGAGTTGGCTATGGCCAGCGCAGCACATCGGGTTATCATCGCTACCGATGATGAGCGTATACACGATACGGCTACCGGATTCGGGGCTCAGGTATGCATGACGACAGATAAGCCCAGCAGTGGGACTGAACGCATCGCGGAAGTCATTGACCTGATGCGATTGCCTCAGGGCGAAATCATTGTCAATGTGCAGGGGGACGAGCCCATGTTGCCTCCGGTACTTATCGATCTCACCGTACGAACTCTAATGGAGAAAACCGCAGCGGCTATGGCAACACTTTGCTATCCCATAGACAACTTGGAAGAGCTGCTAAATCCCAATGTGGTCAAAGTCACCATGAACACACTGGGATATGCCTTGTATTTCAGTCGGGCCCCCATACCCTGGGACAGAGACCGCTTCGATGCGCAGACACTAAGTGCCAAGATGGGATTGCCGTTGGAGCGGGGCAAGTTTTTTCGCCATCTGGGAATTTATGCCTATCGTGCGGGGTTTGTGTCCCAATACGTTATCACTCAGCCATCACCGCTGGAACAACTGGAGAAGCTGGAGCAATTGCGAGTTCTTGATAATAATCAACGAATTGCGGTTGCAGTGTCGCCCAAAGACCCGGGAGTGGGAGTGGATACTCCGGAGGATCTGGAAAAAGTGCGGGCATTACTCAAATGTTGAAACCCAAGATCCTTCATTCCAATACCAGATGAAAAAGTCTACTATTGTAGTGGCTATTGATTTGGCATATAGTTGACCAATTTAGTAAATTTTGTCCACGCATACCAAAAATAGGGAAAAAGGTGATGAGCTCAAGTAGGTTGCTGAAACAATCTAAGAGTTTGGCAGGTATTTTAGTAGTAGAGGACACCCCCATTAACCTGGACCTGCTAACCCACGCTGTTGAGGATATGGGGCACAAGGTCATTCAGGCTGTAAATGGTACTGAGGCACTGGAAGCCGTAGACACGCACAAGCCCGACCTGGTATTGCTGGATTATTTGTTACCTGATATACAGGGAATCGATGTATTAAAGGCAATACGAGTCAAATATTCGACAATTCAGCTGCCGGTTATTATTGTCACGGCTTTCTATGAAGCTGCCAAGGTTATTGAAGCAATACAGCATGGTGCCAACGACTATATTCACAAACCCTTTGATTTTGAGGTGCTTCAGGCGCGAATCGAATCCAATTTGCTGCTGAAGTTTAACGAAGAAAAACTACAACTGGCCAAAGAGGAAGCTGAAGCGGCCAACGAAGCAAAAACGGATTTTTTGTCCATGATCAGCCATGAATTGCGTACTCCCTTGTCGGCAATTGTTGGATTTTGTCAGGTCATGCAATATGAGATGAGAGAAAATGATGATGCGCACTACTTGGAAAATATTGGTCATATATTAACATCCAGTAACCGCATATTATCTTTGACTGATGATTTGTTGGATATCGCCAGAATCGAGAGCCGCAAACTTCGATTGCGTTTTGAAGAAATTTCGATATCTGATATTGTTCATGGCTGTATTTCCGATATCAGGCCCATCATTCAAAGAAACAATAATAAACTGGATATAGAGATAGACAGTACTCATACGATATACACTGACATAGTCCGATTTACTCAAGTTCTGACCAACATCCTCAGCAATGCGGCAAAGTTCACAAGAAATGGAACGATTACTATTCGCACGGAGAAAGTAACGCATAAAAAAGGTAGTTTTTGGAATATTATTGTTCAAGACACCGGTATCGGCATTGCTGAAGAAAAACTCAATAATCTGTTTAGAAAATTCAGTCAGGTGCACGACAAGGCCAATGATTTCATAAAAGGTACGGGGCTGGGATTGATGATATCAAAGCAACTCTGCGAAAAACTGGGTGGCGATATTACCGTGGCAAGCATGGAAGGCATTGGTACTACTTTTACCGTGAGTTTACCGGATAATCAAAACGTCTCAACGCAATCAGACGAAAAGCTTTCGACTACCATTGCCTGAAAAAAGGCAACTGATCCGATGACATGCCGGCAGCGTGAAGGAGAACGGTACAATGGCTGATCAACAAAAACACATTGAACGTGCCCTGCAGGCTGCTGAGATTCGTCGGCGTGCGGTATTGGAAAATATTGTTGATGGTATTATTACTATTAACGAAAGCGGAATTGTTCAGGACTTTAATCGTGCGGCAGAAAAAATATTTGGCTATAAAGCCGATGAAGTGGTCGGTCATAACATTAACAAACTAATGCCCAATCCCTATGCCGAGGAACATGACGGGTACTTGAGCAACTACGTAGAAACCGGCAACGCCAAGATCATAGGTATAGGTCGCGAAGTAGAGGGTATGCGCAAGGACGGAAGTACCTTTCCACTGGAACTTGCGGTCAGTGAAATGCTGATAGACGGCGAGCGCTTGTTCTCGGGTATCGTACGAGATATAACCGAGCGTAAGAATATTGAGCGCACCCTGCGTGCAACTGAGACGCGTCAGCGAGCGGTGCTTGAACACACGGTTGACGGCATTATTACCATTAACGAAAGCGGTATTGTTCAGGATTTTAATCTTGCTGCAGAAAAGATATTTGGATATCAAGCTGATGAGGTTATTGGTAACAATATCAATGTGCTAATGCCCAATCCCTATGCCAGGGAACATGACAGTTACCTGAAAAATTATTTTCAAACCGGAAAGGCCAGGATTATTGGTATAGGTCGTGATGTGGAAGGTATGCGCAAGGACGGCAGTACATTTCCCTTGGAGTTGGCTGTTAGTGAGATGGTGATCGACGGTGAACGTTTGTTCTCAGGAATTGTTCGGGATATTACTGAACG
>JAOUJW010000018.1 GCA_029882975.1 Gammaproteobacteria bacterium | reverse complement strand
ATAACGGTGGGAGATGATGGTTTAATGTCAGACGGTTCATATTCAACATTGTTGTCAACTGATAGATTGGTCCCATTAACGATAGGTGCAGAGATTCAAGTCCCAACGAATAATCAACCGCCTCTAGTAAGCTGTAGCCCAAATGCTCAATATGGTATTAATGACTGGTCATCTATTCCTTGTTCAGTTACAGATGACATAACAACCAACCCTCTAGATTTCACTAATTTTTTGTTTGACTATTATGAAGGTGTCGGTGGTTTATCGCCGGTTATTGGTACCTCCAATCCTTTGGAATTAACTGCTTTAGTCACATGGAGAAGTATATCTAATCTCGACCAAAATGGTGACTATATTCCTACTCCTGTAGAGGCTTGTGTAACCGATGGAGGCGTGGATGCTTTGCATAATGGAGCTCTACAAGGATGTACTCAATTTGAAGTGGTTGTTGGTAGATATGGTCCGCCATTCGGTAATATGTTCACCAATAATAAAACCATTGGATTTAATGACAGATACGCTACTCATATCGGGGGTGCCAGTGCAACATCCTTTACTTTAGGTACTTATAACCTTCCTGAATTGGGAAGCGTAAATCTTGATATTACAACTAGTCAAGCAGGTTGGTTAAGTTATGTTGGCTTTGAATGCAATAAGAACTGGAATTGCAGTGTAGTTAATAACGGAACGGATGCTAACGCTGTAACTTCCTATTCTATTAGTGCAACACGATTAAACTCTAGCACTATGTCAAGCATTGGCGATATTGATGAACTTGTGCATTTAAAATTTATGACTGCAAGGGTCGGTATCATAACTTACAATGTTGAGAATGTTGTCATGCAAGATAATACCGGAGCGCAAATAACGACTCCTAGAGTGGATACAAGGTTTACGCTTGGGGTTAGTAATTAAGGTTGTTATCTGGCTCTGTCTTAAAATACCTCGGGAACATACTCCATGCATGGGACGCGCGGGTCATGCTGGCCGTAGCACCGGAATGGAATCTAGTGTAACACTCGGTAATTAGTAGGGGGGGCAGTCCCAATTATGATGACGCCCGGCTCCCACTTTCCCACCCATTTGGTCACAGGCTTTTTCAGACATTGATACAAAACCTTGTCCCTTGCAGGATCCGTGTCCTTTACTCACGAACTGCCCCCTTTTCTAAACAGCTAATCTGAACTAGCCTGTTCCGGTGTTCAATCAAACGCCGGGAGCAGCACATGCCTACGTTTTACAGACAAAACCTGATTTATTTATTCCACGAGGCAACGTGCCCACTTGTTCTACTCTGTCAACAAAATGGAATACAGAAGCATTGAGTATTATGAAGCAAGCGACTAGCCCCCTTCGCTTTTTAAGTAACCCGCTTACGAGAAGCTGAACAGGAATCCTCTAGTATTGTGAAACAAGTGTCTTGACCCCTATCATTTCGGGATCGTCATTGGCTTCATTACCACCAAAGGGATCGGTGTTGTCCCAGCGCCAGACATTAACGCCTGCAGCGTTTTCAATGTACCGGGGCGTATTCAAATGATCCGTGTACACAGTATAGACCAATCCGTTTTGGACGGTTGCGACAGGAATCACACCTAAATAGATGGTTTCCTCGGTGGGGGAGAGGGCCATGGGGATAGCAGGATCTGAAAGATCGGGCTTGTACTGGCCGATGAGCTGACCGGATTCATTGTAGGCAAAGTACAGGGTAATTCGGCGACCCTAGCCCCCTTGCATCACCCTTGTATACTTATTATTCCTGATTAGTAGCTGTTATTTTCAATAATGAGTCTTTACTTCGTTTCCGTATTGGTTCTAATGTCATGCTGTCTATAGCATTCTTGACTATTTTCATTTGTGTTTGATTTTGGCTTATATCGTAATAGCCGTAACTTTTCATGGTTTCGAATATAAATAATATTTCAAATTGATTCATTTCGTTCTTTTCTTCTTCTAGTTTACCGACCAGAAACCGCGTTGCTTGCTCTCCTTTCTGAGCAATTATTTTAGCCAAAAACAAGTATGGTGGATGTCTATTCATTCCTGCTAAATACAATTCAAATTGTCGCTCCAAGCTGTATTTTTTGAACTTTTTGGCACTCTCGTTTCGCGACAAACTAAAAAATTCAATATCCGTGTCTTTAGTATGTGCACTGTACAAGAACGGACTACATCCAGCTAAAACATTTACAATTAATACTATTTTGAGCAACTGCATAGGTTTTCGTTTCCAAACTGTTGTTGTATATGTTCACGTATATCATTTTGCTTCTTGGAAGCATCCTTTTCATAGGGTATATTTTTAATTGCATCATTAAAATCCATGGTTTCCCAAAGTTTCTTTAATTCAATAGCGTAGGTTCTCCGGTAGCGAGCTCTACTCAAGAATGTTTTACCGTACTGTACTGAATGTTCAATTTCATGACCTATTAACGCAATTCCTTCCGCAGTGCAAGGATCATACTTTTTGTTTTTAAAATAAATATCGTATCCATTCGTGAAAGCGTCAGCTTCAAAGCTATCAAGAATGTACCAAGGAAAACCTTGGTGGGTTTCAATATTTTCAAAATCAAAACCTGGGAAATGAAATTCCAAAATATCGATAACATGTTGCGGAAGTTTTTCAAGTCCCAACGGGTCGATATTGGCTATCGGATTCCCACCCACATACCCAAACGTATTCAACCCACCTTCCAACCCTATGGGATCAGAAGTTACATACCTTCCCGTCTGCGGATCATAATACCGAAAGTAGTTGTAATGCAGCTGCGTCTCAGCATCATAATACTGCCCCGCAAACCTTTGTAGGTATACAAACTTAATCCCATCCCCATCGGGATCGTCATTGGCTTCATTTCCACCAAAGGGATCGGTGTTGTCCCAGGTCCAAACGGTTCTCGCTGAGCTGTCCTGAATCAATCTCGGCGTATTCAAATGATCCGTGTACACAGTATAGACCAATCCGTTTTGGACGGTTGCGACGGGAATCACACCTAAATAGATGGTTTCCTCGGTGGGGGAGAGGGCCATGGGGATAGCAGGATCTGAAAGATCCGGCTTGTATTGGCCGATCAACTGACCGGATTCATTGTAGGCAAAGTACAAGGTGATTCTGCCGCCACCTGCTTTGGTCTTGGGACTGTTGGGATTACCACCAATCTGATTGGCAATACAGGCCGTATTTTGCCCAGGGATGGGCTTATGCCGCGAAGACATGGATGCCGAGAGCGGTCCTTGTCCTTTTGTGTTACCCAATCCTTTACCGTTACCATTATTACCACCGGTGGTGCCGTTGCAATCCACCGCAATACCGTTGGGGCCGTTGGTGGCGATGATGTCAGCCGAATCAATGATGCCATCGCCGTTCACATCCGCCGGGTTGCCCACGGCGTTTTTCTTCACCCTTTGGCCCAGAGCATTGTACAAGTACTTGGCCGTGTCGCCGTTGTCCACGGCGATTAAACGATTTTTGGCATCATAGGCAAAGGCGAATACACCATTATGAGTGGTATTGCCATTGGCATCGTATTGGTGGGGGAGGGTGTTAATCGCATTGAGCGGGTCCGTGCTGATGCGTTGGCTCAACAGATTGTTCTCCAGCGGATAGCGGTAATCGGTCTGTGACCCGTTTTGGGTGCTTAGGGTACGATTGGAGTTGGCGTCGTAGTCGTAGCTGCTGTTGAAGCTCACCGTACCCGCGTTGTTGGTTGTGCGCAGTCGGTCCAGGGCATCGTAAGTGTAAGCGGCCTGGGTGTTGGCCGAGTCCACCAGTTCTACATTGTGGTTGGCATCGTAGCTTAATGTATGCACCTGGGCCCCCAAAGAATAGGCGCTGAGACGGCCGCTGCTGTCAAACTGTCGCACATAGACCGTACCGTTTTGCGCTCCGCCGGCCCACTGCCAGGACTCAATCGCGCCGTTGCTGTGATAGACAATATTGTCGATAAACAGGCTGCCATTAATGCTGACCGAATGGATGCGGCCACCGGCATAGCCGTAATCCGCCACCGTGCCGGAGGGGTAGGTGACTTTGTTGACCTGGCCCAGGGCGTTGTACGCGTAGGACGTGGTGAGTTCACGGCGTTGTTCTATGCCATCAATGAGTTCCACCGTAATCTGGCGTTTGTGTGCGATCTCGCCAAAACCGTTGTAAGCGTATTCCACCGTGCTGTGTTCATTGCCGTTTAAGGCTCGGCTCACCTGGGCCAGACGTCCCACGCCATTGATGGCGGTATCATAGACAAACTGCTCAATGGCTCCGTCAGCGTAACTGGCTTGCATCGGGCGGTTGAGTGCGTCATACAGATAATCCACCCGTTGGCCTTTGGCGTCGATCTGGGCGATGATGTTACCGGCGGCATCGTGTTCGTAGCGGCTGGTGCCGGTGTCGGGGCTGACGCGACTCAAGCGATTACCCAAATCGTCCAGCACGTATTGGGTGGCGTTGTTTCTCGGATCGGTCACTTGTTGGAGTTGATCCTGGGCATCGTAAGCGTATTGGCTGGTAATATCGCCGGGTTGGGTCACCGTGGTCAAACGTCGCAGGGCGTCGTAGTCGTAACGGGTGACTTGTTGTTTGCCGTCACTGACTTGTTGCAAGGTGCCGTTGGGGGCAAAGTCATAGTCCTGGGTGGCGTTGGGCAGGATAAGCTGATCCAGGCGGTTGTAGGCATCGAAGGTACGGCTGAGGCTTTGTTGCAGTACTTGATTGGCGTCGTAGCGTTCTTCACCCAGGGTATTGCCTTCGGTATCCAGCGTGTAGTGGATGGTATGGCCCAGGGCATCGCTAATGTCCGTGAGACGTTCGGCGGCGTCGTAGCCAAAGGTCACGGTGGCGGCAGCGGCGCTGCCGTAGGCCACGGTTACGGTTTCCACCCGGCCATTGGCCAGATAGGTCCAGTGCGTGGTTCGGGATGCACCGTCATTGCCGGTTTGAGTCACCGTTTTCAGACGGTCATTGCCGGGGTAGTAGGCGTAGCTGAGCTGCAAGCCGTTAGGGCGGATTTCGCTGATCACTTTACCGGTGGCGCTGTATTGGATCTGATCGCGCAGGACAATGCCGTTGGCGGCGGTCACTTTTTTCAAGCGCACCCGGTTGAAGCCTTCGCCGGCATTATTGGGGTAGTAGGTCAGAACCGTACGGTCATCCAATATGGCGTTATCCAAGGGGCCGTCGATTTCGCTGAGCTGATGTAAAGGGCCCAGGTATTTAAACGATGTGGTTCGGGAAACAGCAATGCCTGTGGTATTGCCGGGGTCGTTCAAATCCGGGGCAAAGCCGTCCACCCGAATGGCGGTGGTATTGCCGTTGGCGTCGTAGCTAAAGGTGGTGACTTTGTGTTGTCCGGGCACGACCGAAGGCTCGGTCATGGTTTTGATTTTGTAGTGAAAGCGGTCGTCGTAGGTAAAGTCTTTACGACGCTCTTGCGGCGTTCCGGCGGCTTGAATTTCATAGCCGGGATTGTCGCGGCTGTCGAAATTGCCCCATTCGGTGCGAAGCCCTTGTACGGTTTTGGCTTTGAGGCGATGACCTGCGCTGTCCGCCTCATAGCTGGAATCCGCCTCGCCGCAATTACTGCAAGCCGGGCCGTCGATGCGGCTGATGAAGCGTTTGCCGTTGAGCATTTGAACCTGATAGGTGCTTTGAAAGCCGCGGCTGTTGGTGATGGTGCGGCTGCCGTCCGGGTTATAGGCGACATCGACACGGTCGACGTTGTCAATGTGAGTGGATAGGATGGCGCGGCCCAGGGCATCGTAATCATAGGTCGCCAAGCGGGTGCCCAATTCTTGAGTCATTCCGGTTAAGGCATGGGGAAACAAGCTGTGTTCGTAATGGAACCGCTTGCTGGGGTTGTCGAGGAGGTCGGCGACCGTCCCGTCCGGATAGGTAATGGCGCTGAGATTATTGGCGGCGTCATAGCTCAGCAGCCACTGGCGTTGCGCGTCGTCTTGAACCACGCTGATCCGACCCAGAATGTCGTAACTGAATTGCAGTGTTTTTCCGGTGTCCGAGGAGACTTGAGAAAGAGAGCCATTGCCATTGTAGGAGAAGGTGGTGCTGCGGCCGTTTTTATCCTGTATGGAGAGCAGTTGACCTTGTGCATTGTACACTTCTACGGAATCATCCGGGGTGGTTAATTGCCACTGGGTGGTTTGGCCGCCGCCGTCCACCACAGATTCCAGCTTGGCCTGATCGGCATGGCGGTTAACCCACTGACTGCCGTCTTTAACATATTCCAAGCGGCTGCCGTCGGGGCGGGTAATGTTGAGGGTTTTTGGCGCTTCGTTATTCACTTTTACAGCGTCGCCGGTATGGGCATTGTACATAAACAGGCTGTTGACTTTTTGTGCACCGGCGCCGGTGTTCTGGAGGATATCGCAACGCCCGTTATTGATGCTGGCGTAGGTGTCTTTCCAGGTGGCATCCAGTTGGGCTTTGATATCGTCCCAGCCCTGGGTGCAAGCATCAGCCAAAGAGGATTGCGGTGTGCCTTTGATGAGGTTGTCTTGAGAGTTCAAGCTCGGGGGTGTGCTCAACACGGCGGCTTGGGAATAGCTGTGGGTCCAGCCCACACCGAGGCCGGTGTTTTCTCTAATGGCGCTGTTGTAAGACAAGCTCAAGGGCAAGCTGCCGATGCCGGTGCCGGCAATTAAAGTCTCGCGGTAGTATTTATTGCCGTGGGTGGGGTCGATGGGGTGTTTAATTAAGGTTTTGAGGACGCTCGAAGATTTGTCTACGTTGCCGCTACCGGAGCAAGGCGAGCCGCACTCGCTTTGTTGCGGCGCCGGGTTCATGGCGGTTTGGTATTGGCCGGGACCGGTGATGGTGTCGGACATGCCGCAGTAATTGGTATTTTTACGCTTCCAGTTAACCGGGCCTGCCAGGCATTGGTATTTCTTAGCTCTTATAAATGTTGCACCCTGGACTGCATGGACCTGACATTGATAGAAAAACAAGTTAAACAATACATTCCCACCCGATTCCAAGCGTAGAATATTGTAATCCTCAGTATATCGATAACCCCCGCCAGCCCATCTCAAAAAGCCATAATTACTCGATCGACTGCGTACACTGTCGAAACAATACCCCCTTCTTTCAACCCAATACTGTTTTGTTGCATTTACAGCATCGCCTTCAGTTAAATACATTTCATCTGATACATTTGAGAAATAAACCCAATCGGCGTTGGGTGCTGGTACTAGTGGTATTGAATCGCCAGTGTCATATGTGTATTTGTAATCTCCGCCGTAGGTTGGTTCTACATTTACTAGTTGCAAGTATGGTGAAGCATCAGTTCTAGTTTTCATCGCGGCTTCGGCTTGGTCCAGTGTTTCATACGCCTGGCCCTGATATCTAAAGAGCTTGTCAGCGGCAAAGGAGGTTTGAACACCTGGAGGTGATAACAAGCCAAAAAGGATGATGAGTTTAACTATTGGTTTAACTACGGAATTCTTATCAGAAAGGTGCATGATTATTACCGACTTCTTAACTGCCAATAGAGGAGTTAACGGACAATCTGAGTAACCCTTTAGGGTTTGTTGTTTTTAATGTGCAGGTTGCTGACTAAATAAGTAAAGTTTCTGTCCTGAGCAGAATGTTCGCCGGATATGGGGTGGTGAACGGGAATTTCGGGAGCTCACAATAATAATAATTTTTTCAACTCCCCCTTGTGCTGAACCCATCATGGTGTATACTGTCCATAAAAGCACTGTCCATTAATTCACTGATCAAGAAATCACCATGAAAGATTTGACAGAACGGCAAGTAGAAGTACTGGATTACATTCGCAGTATGATTGAAATCAACGGGATGCCCCCCACGGTGGCGGAAATTGCAGCAGCTTTACAGCTTAGTTCCACCAATGGTGTGCGTGGACATTTGCAGGCGCTGGAACGTAAAGGGGCAATTGAATTGTACCCCGGAACCTCCAGGGGTATTCGGGTGTTGGACGAGGTGGCCGAAAGGGGGTTGCCGGTTGTCGGTCAAGTGGCAGCAGGCAGCCCCATCCTTGCGGAGCAACACATCGAAGAGTACTGCCAGGTTGAGGCCGATGTATTTCATCCCAAGGCTGACTATTTATTGCGAGTGCACGGTCAGAGTATGTGTAATGTCGGCATTTTAGACGGTGATTTGTTGGCGGTGCATCGTCGTGCAAGCGCACGCAACGGTCAGATCGTTGTGGCGCGCTTGGAAAACGAAGTCACCGTCAAACGGTTTAAGCAGAAAGGTCGTATTGTGTATTTGCTGGCGGAAAACCCCGATTATGAACCCATTCGAGTGAATTTGGCGCGCGAACCGTTTGCCTTGGAAGGGATTGCGGTGGGTGTTATACGGCAGTTATAGAGTTTAGACAGTTATAGGGTTTAGACCGTTATAGGTTGGATCTCAATATTTACAGCTTAGAGCATCAGTTATGAATGAACAATTGCAGCAGTTATTGCGTAACAATCAAGCTATTTGGAAAGCCGGTGAAGCCGTTGCCGATCAGCAAAGAGGCATCCCCAGTGGTTATCCTTCTTTGGATGCGATTTTACCCAATCAAGGTTGGCCTACGGGTACATTGGTGGAAATGGTAACCCCATGTTGGGGCGTAGGTGAGCTTCAGGTGTTGATGCCCATGATTCGGTCCATGACCCAGGCTGGACAATATGTTTTATGGATTGCACCTCCCCATGTCCCTTATGCGCCCGCCCTGGTGCAGGCGGGAGTGGATACCCGGTATATTATTTTGGTTACCCCGGATGCCAAATGCCAGGATACTTTATGGTGTATCGAAAAAGCCTTGCAGTCGCAAGAATGTGCTTTGGTATTGGCCTGGTTGGATTGGTTACCCAACTCCATGGTGCGTCGTCTGCAATTGGCGGCAACCGCCAGTAATACGCTGGGGGTATTGTTTCGCCAACGTAATGTGAAGGATTCGCCATCGGCATTGCGTCTGCAATTAAGCTCTGGCAAGGATGGAACCCATATTACTGTATTAAAAGCGCGCCGGGGTTATCAGTATCAGTCGGCGACACTCGATTTTATCTGTCATTGAGTTCCGGTCTTGCGCCTTAAGGGAGTCCTCACACGTATGAGCAACAGAGCGGACACCATTTCGGAGGCCATGGCTTCGAGAACCACGGCTTCGAGAACCACGGCTTCGAGAACCATGGCTTCGAGAACCATGGCTTCGAGAACCACGGCTTCGAGAACCACGGCTTCAAAAGCCATCGCTTCTAACCCGGTTTCGTTCTCAATGTTATACTTAGTGTTGCTCTTGGCTGCATTCTCAGTTTTGTTCTTGGCTTTACTCGCACTCTCACCCTTACTCTCACCCTTACTCTCACCCTCAGTTTCGCTCGCCCGGTCTGTTTGAGGCTTTCCCCATGGATAAGTCTACACGGGTATTGCCTTTTGATTTCTCGTCGGTGGAAAAACCTGCACATACCCGCACCGTTTCAGTGCGGGAACTGTGGATGGCGATTGTTTTCCCTCGTTTGGCCTTGGAACTTTATAGGCCTACCTGCTCTCAGTCTATTGCTGTTGTTGAACAAGTGAAAGGACGGGGCGTGGTAGTCATGGCTTCTGCTGAGGCGGAGTGTCACGGCGTGGTGCCGGGCATGAGTGTGAGCGCCGCTTATACTTTGTGCCAAGGGCTTAAAACCGTCGCTTATGACCCTGTCGCTATTAAAAAAAAACTACAACGTTTGGCCGCATGGGCCAATGGTTTCAGTTCAAAAGTACATGTGCAACTACCACAGACTTTATTGCTGGAAGTGCAGGGCAGTTTGCGTTTGTATGGTGGTTTGCAAGCGCTGCAAAACCATATTAATGAAGACTTACGCCAGGGGGCTTATACCTTTCAAGTAGCCGTAACACCAACACCTATTGCCAGTTTTTTACTGGCTAACAGCGGTCGGGCCGTGGTGGTACAACAGATGGATTCTCTGCGCTCGGTTTTGGGGGGGGTTCCCATCGAGGTTTTACCCATCCCCGCGAACAAAAAAAAACAGCTGTACAATTCCGGGCTGCGACGGTTGCGGGATGTGTGGCGTCTGCCTAAAGCGGCCCTGGCACGGCGTGTTGGACCCGAATTGTTGTTGTATCTCGAACGGGCCTTGGGGGAAGCCGCAGATTTACGGGAAAGTTATCGAGCGTCAGAACGCTTTGAAGCTGCTTACGATTTAAGTTATGAGCTGAATGATAAGCGACAGTTGTTGGATATGTCCGCAACCCTGTTTGCCAAACTGGAAAAATATCTGTGGCGTCGGGATTGGCTGCTGTACGGTTACAGGATGCGTTTTTTGCACCATACCCGAGAGGCTACCTGTATTCGTATCGCTTTGCGTTATCCCAGTCGGGATCAGCAGCATTTACAAGCTTTGTTGCAAACTCGTTTGGAACCCATGGAGTTACAGGCTCCGGTGATTGGCTTGTTGTTACAAACGCGGCAGTTTCTGGCACACGAATCCCACAGCGACTCATTGTTTACGACCAAGGCAGGAGGGATGGGGGGGCAAGGGGCGCAGCAAAGCAGTCTGGAGCAGTTGTTACAACAATTGCAGACTCGTCTGGGTGCTTCCGCCATTCAATATCTGCATGCTGTGGCGGAACACCGGCCCGAATACGCTGTACGGGTGTCTGCCGATGCGTTGTCCTCCTGTATGGCTGAACAACTGAATCGCCGGCCTTTGTGGTTATTGCCCACTCCCCGGTTATTGCGTTTTCGGGCAGGGAAGTTGTGGTACGAAGGTGAACTGTCCTTGTTGTCCGGTCCGGAGCGGATTGAGAGCGGTTGGTGGTCCGGTGCTGATGTGCGCAGGGATTATTATATTGCCGCCGATCAACAGCATCGGCGCTTGTGGGTCTATCGGGAACTGCGTGGCGACAAAGATTGGTATTTGCAGGGTTTGTTTGCGTGACTGGCTTGACTGATTTTGCTGACCCCATTCACTCGGCTCATTCAAGTCACTTGTCCTATGTTGAGCTTCATTGTATCAGCAATTTCACTTTTTTAAGGGGGGCGTCCCATCCCGAGGAGTTAGTGAGCCAAGCGTTGCAATTGCACTATCATGCCTTGGCGCTGACGGACGAATGTTCGCTGGCCGGTGTGGTGCGGGCTCATGTGCTGGCCCGGCAGCATCAGTTTAAACTGATTATTGGCAGTGAATTTGTGCTGGAAAATGGAGTTCGCTTGGTGCTACTGGCCACGGACCGGCTCAGTTATGGACGTTTATCCCGTTTGATTACCGTGGCCCGGCGCAATGCCGCCAAAGGTGAATACCGCATAAACCAGGCGCTGTTTGAACAACACTGTCCCGTGGGCTGCCTGGCTTTATGGTTGCCCGATATCGCAGCCACTGACTTCGCCGCACAGGGCCTGCGGTGGCTACAGGGTTTGTTTCCGGGAAAAACCTGGATAGCGGTGGAGTTGTTGTTGGGGGGCCGAGATCGGCAACTGCTGCAACAGTTACAGCAGTTGGGGCAAGAACTTCATATTCCTTTGTGTGCTGCGGGTGATGTGCATATGCATCATCGTAGCCGTAGGGCCTTGCAGAATGTATTAACCGCCATACGCTTGGGAAAACCCGTGTCGGAGCTGGGTTATGAACTACAGGCCAATGGTGAACGGCATATGCGCAGTTTAAAGCGGATAGCGCAGTTGTATCCACTGGAGTTGATCCGGCAGACTGGGATCATTGCCCAACAGTGCCATTTTTCCCTGGATGAATTGCGTTATGACTATCCCAGTGAACTGGTTCCGCCCGGATATACGGCCAATGGCTGGTTGCGACAGCTAACCGAACAAGGGATGCAACGTCGTTGGCCGCAAGGGCCCAGCAAAAAAGTGTTGGGTTTGATTCAACACGAACTGGATTTGGTTCAGGAATTAAAATACGAGCATTACTTTTTAACCGTACATGACATTGTGCTGTTTGCCCGTTCTAAAAATATTTTATGTCAGGGCCGGGGGTCGGCGGCCAACTCTGCTATTTGTTACTGCCTGGGGATTACCGAAGTGGATCCGGGGCGCATGGATTTATTGTTTGAGCGGTTTATTTCCCGCGAGCGTAACGAACCGCCTGATATTGACGTGGACTTTGAGCATGAGCGGCGTGAGGAGGTGATTCAGTATATTTACCATAAGTATGGTAGAGAACGTGCCGCGCTGGCCGCTACCGTCATTACCTATCAGCCTCGCAGTGCGGTGCGCGACGTGGGTAAGGCTCTGGGTATGAGCCTGGATCAGGTGGATCGTTTGGCCAAATCCATCTATTGGTGGAACAACAAAGAGTATGCCGAAGAAGAACTGCAAGCCAATGGCTTTTCGCCGCAAAGCCCGGTGATTCGCCGATTGATTTTTTTGACCCGAGAGATATTGGGTTTTCCCCGGCACTTGTCCCAACATGTGGGCGGGTTTGTGATCAGTGAAAGCCTGCTGTCTACATTAGTGCCGGTGGAAAATGCCTCCATGCCCGGGCGTACCGTGATTCAGTGGGAAAAAGACGATCTGGAAGCGCTGGGCTTATTAAAGGTGGATGTTTTGGCCTTGGGTATGCTCAGCGCCATACGCAAGGCGTTGGCTTATATCAGTGAATGCGATGATCGTACCATAACGCTGGCGGATATCCCGGCTGAAGATCCGCGAGTTTATAAAATGATACAGCAGGCCGACACCATTGGTGTGTTTCAGATCGAATCCAGAGCTCAAATGAGTATGTTGCCGCGGCTGAAACCCCGTAACTATTATGATTTGGTTATCCAGATTGCGATTATTCGTCCGGGCCCTATTCAAGGGAATATGGTGCATCCGTATTTGGCGCGGCGCAATGGCACTGAAGCGGTGACTTATCCCAATGCGGAAGTGGAGCACGTACTGCAACGCACTTTGGGTGTGCCCATTTTTCAGGAGCAAGTGATGCGTTTGTCTATGGTGGCCGCCGGTTTTAGTGCCGGTGAGGCGGATCAGTTGCGCCGTAGCATGGCGGCTTGGAAACGTAAAGGCGGCCTGGAGCAGTTTGAAGCAAAACTGTTGCAGGGCATGCAGCAACGGGGCTATAGCGAAGCCTTTGCCCGGCAGATATTCCAGCAAATAAAGGGCTTTGGTGAATACGGTTTTCCCGAATCCCATTCCGCCAGTTTTGCCTTGTTGGCTTATGCGTCCTCCTGGATTAAATATCATTATCCCGCTGCGTTTACTTGTGCATTGCTCAACAGCCAGCCGATGGGATTTTATGGCGTGTCGCAATTGGTGAACGATGCCCGACGTCATGGTGTCACCGTACTTCCGGTGGATGTGAATCACAGCCGTTACGATTGTCATTTGGAAAAAAAATCATCCGGCTTTGCCTTACGGCTGGGATTGCGTATGGTGAAAGGCTTGAGTCATAGGGCTGCGCATGCCGTATTGCAAGCGCGTAGTGTACCTTTTAACAGCGTTCAGGAGTTGATGTCTCGGGCGGCGATTGCGCGTAAGGATTTGGAGTGTTTGGCCGCAGGAGGCGGACTCAATGCGCTGGCCTCTGATCGGCATCGAGCTTATTGGGCGGTCAGCGATGTGAGCGTAGTGAATGCGGCCGCAACAAACCCAATTGGGACGACTGCTGCCTTGTTTCCCACCGGGGAAACCGAACCCGAGTTCTTGTTACCCAAGCCGACCGAAGGTGAGAATATTATTGCCGATTACGCCTGTTTAGGCTTGAGTTTGGAGCGTCATCCTTTGAGTTTATTGCGTTCTCGTTTTGAGCAACGCAAAGTGTTATGTGCTGCCGCTTTGTGGGCTTGTGCTAACGGAGCATTTGTTGCCACAGCAGGGTTGGTGATATCCAGACAACGACCCGGATCAGCCGCCAATGTGATGTTTGTGACTCTGGAAGATGAAACGGGCTATGTCAATGTGGTGGTGTGGCCCCGTTTGGCCGAACGTTGCAAAAAAGCGGTATTACGTTCCCGTTTATTATGGGTACAGGGGGTGGTGCAAATAGAGGATGGGGTATTACATCTGATTGCGCGGGATCTGCGGGATTTAAGTAGCTGGCTGGGCCGTTTGGACAATAAATCCCGGGATTTTCACTAATGCAATTCCAAAAACTGTATTATTTTCAAGGATGTTTTCATTAAAATGGATAAAATGTTAAGCTTTGGTTTACGATTGAATGTTTTGCGTTCAATTTCTTTTCATTTTACCCAACCTGGGAAATGCTTATGGATAAAAACAAAGTCACCATCAGCCCCAGTCAGGCTAAGTTGGTATTAAAATCACTGCGGGAAGTGGAAGATCGCTTGCACGTGGTGTGTCGCATTTGTGATGACAGTCAGGAAATCAAAGATGCCGAAAAACAACTGGCGGAGCTATCCAAGTTAATTGAGTCAATCGATACGCAAACCAAGTCTCCCAAACCCCCTGTTAAAAAACGCAGCAAACGCAAATCCGTGACCAATTGAATCCCAAAGTGTGAATTTTTAACAGTATTTGGATCGTCCCTTTGCTACATTTAAATAAGGATCCCATGATTAATTTTCGGGTGAAGTGCGAATAACTGTAACAATATTGAAATACGTTGAGTGGCTCAACCGTGTAAAATCAATAGGGTAGCCTGTTAATGTTAACGGGTTACTTTATGAAAGCGATGTGGCGCGAAATTCGCACTGCATTATTTATCTGTTTGTGTATTTGAATTGCAGTAATGTTTGATCGATACGAAATACTTCCAATTCCAGGATTTAGTGATCCTTTTAGTTCCATTACCCATTTAGTGGCCGCTGCTGTATTTTTTGCATTGGGCGTGGTGCTGGTGCTGCGTGGAAAGGGTAGCGTCAATCGCCAGATAATGTTGGGTTTGTTTGTATTTTCTGTTGTGTTTCTGTTGTCCATGAGCGGGGTTTACCATCTCCTGGCACCGGGTGGAACAGCCCGTGATATTTTGCAGCGCATGGATCATGCCGGTATCTTTTTTCTAATCGCCGGTAGTTTTACTCCCGTGCATGGGGTGTTGTTTCGCGGCTGGCGGCGTTGGGGTATTTTATCGCTGGTATGGGCTATTGCTATATGCGGGATTGTTTTCAAATCCATATATTTTCATGAGATGAGCGAGTGGCTGGGCCTGAGTATTTATTTGCTCATGGGCTGGATTGGCGCACTCACGGGTTTGTTGCTTTACCGGCGTTACGGTTTTCAATTCATCAAATTATTGATCTACGGTGCTTTGGCCTACACATTGGGTGCCGTACTCGAATTTCTGCGCTATCCTATCATTGTGCCGGGCGTGGTCGGACCGCATGAGTTATTTCATGTAGCGGTATTATTCGGTATCGGTTACCACTGGGCATTTATCAACAAATTCTCCGATGGCATAACGCCACCATCAAAATTGTCGCACGCATAGCCCCGCTGTAGATTCACCATCGCTGTGTTCGTGCAGTCTGTCGCCTATATTGATGGACCGCTTTTTTCCCATGTGTAGCATTAGTAAAATTAGCAAAGACCGGCTTCGATTTTTTCCTTTCGTCCAAGTGTGCTTTTTTATGGAGGGCTTAGGTGATTCCCGCAGTGTTCGATTGAGATATTCTGAGTCAGAAAACAAGATGATTGAGTTGGCATACGATAAGAATCAAAATAAGTTTATCCGCACAAACTCTGATGTAATGTGAAGAGAATAGTGTCCTTTTATTGCGGCCACAACACACCAAGTGCAACTGTAGCTTGGGTTAATGCGTGAGCTGCTCGTGTATGTGATGTTTATGTATGTGTAGGGTGGAATAGTTTACGTATTCCACCGAGCAGACTTAATGCCTGCTCATAACAAGCGAAAACCACTTCCTTGGATTCAATTTTCCGCTTTGTCCCACGGGCATGTGTCAAGCTCACTTCGGCCATAACACCACCATAGAGATGATTGCCCACAGCACCACCGTGGAGCTTAAGAGCCAATCCTGAAAGAAGGCGTCGGCGGGTGATTCACCGGCGTTGTGGGTTTCCACCACGTACCAATAGCGGAACAAGCCAAACAGTACCAGCGGTATGGTCAGCACCAATTTTGAGTTTTCTGTTACAACATACAAACTGTAAAATACCAATGCGCCTGTGGCGGACATTTCGGCGTAACGCTGCACCAGCGTTTCCGAATACAGTTTCAATACCGGTCGTTGCAAATTTCCGGAACACAGTTCCTGTTTGCGCTTGATGGCGGCCAGATATAAGGCCAGAGTAAAGCCGGTAATGAACATCCAATCGGATAATGGCACCTCAATGGCGACGGCTCCGGCGTACATGCGTAACACAAAACCCGAGGCAATGGTAAATAAATCCACGATAGGGAAGTTTTTGAGGCTGTAGGTGTAAGCAATGGTGAGGAGTAAATAGGCCAGCAACACCAAGCCCAACTTTGCATTGACGATAAAAGCGGTGGTAAAAACAGTAAGCGTCAAAATGATGGCAACGAGTATCGCCTGTTTCACGGTGACGCGTCCCGATGCCAGGGCCCGGGTTTTGGATTTTTTCGGGTGAGTTCTATCCTGTTCCAGATCGTGAATGTCGTTAACGATGTAGGCAATAGAGGCGCAGAGGCAAAACAACAATACCGCCAAGCCCAGGTCAATTACCGCATCATTCTCGAGAAAGCGACCGGAGAAAATAATCGGGGGTACAACAAATATATTTTTAATCCATTGTTTGGGGCGCAGCAGTTGCCAATAAGCACTCATGTTTCAGTCTCACTTATTCGAAGCGGAGTCCAACTGGATGAGGTAGTTCGCCACTTTGTTTTTGTCATAGATGGGTAGGTCCGTATTGCTTTGTGCTTTGATGAGAACAATGGAAAGACGGTCAACATACACTACTTGCCAATTATTATCGATAAGCAGGCGTTTGACCAGACGGGGAACGCGTCCCAGTACGGGCTGTTGCAGATAAAACAGTACCGTATTGACCTGGTATTTGTTAAATACGTCGGCGTAGTCGCCATTCCAGGCGCGGCCGTATTCTTTATACACCGAATAATCCAGATTACGCTGATCGATGAAGATTTTGTATTGGGGGGATAAAGCCCAAGAGGCGTAACCGCCGTATTCAAACGCGTTAAAAAGGTTTTCCGCGGGTCGATTCTTCTGAATGAATTCCACGGCTTTTTGGGGAATGTAAGCTGTTTCCAATGGTCCTTTCCAAACAGCGCTACGCAGTATGGCAAAGCTCCCCAGGACAAATAAGGAAACCAACAGCAAGGAGACAAAAACCTTGCGGTGTTTTTGCACCAGCTCATGGCTGGTTTGGGCGTAGTATTTGGCGCCGATAGCCAGCAATAAAAAGCAGAGAAAATGGCTGAATCGAAATGTGGCAAAACCTTCATAGGCGAATCCTGCGGCAAGAACCAGATGGACGGCTTGGGGGCGTGATGTGCCGCGTATGAAGGCTTGCCAGAAGAAATATGCGGTCAACAGCGTGATGGCGACGCAACCGAAAAATATGTGCCACGCCTGATACAGCTTGGAATATTTCCACAAAGGAAAAAACTCATCGATAACCTGCATGAAAGGGCCTTTGAGTTCCACAAAATTGGCTAAAAAAGCATTGGCCCCGTTGGGATTAAGTAGTGTAATGAGTATGCCGGTACTGCATACGATAATCAGCAATTTCAATTGCTGTGGTGTCAGAGAGTTCTTCCCTCGGATGGAATGAATGATCGCGAAGAAAAGATAGGTAAATAAAATCACCCAGCCGATAATAAAACCCCGGTGCAGATTGGCCCAGGCCAGCATCACGATAGGGATTAGAACAGCATACTGATGCGGTCGTTGTCCCGCTTTTAATGCATCGATGAACCTTTCCAGTAGATAGAATACCCATACGGCTCCAATAAAAGAAAAAATATGCGGCCGTAGCTCATCCAGGCGAAAAATAATAAAGGGCAGGGGACACAACAATAGAATAGCAAATACCGGGTCCACGTCACGGTAGCGCAAGTATTTGAGCAATAGTATGTATGGGACCAACAATAGTAAGGTTTTATAAAACAACAAGCCCCATATGCCCAAAAGCGAATGGACGAAATAGAACGAAACCTGGCCCAAATAGTACGCTTTAAGTATGACGACTCGACGAATGTCATCATCGCGTGCATAAGAGTAGGTAAAGGGGTCGGTTGAAGGTAGGGATAGTGTGTCCCAAATCCAGCGGCCGTTGTTCATATGCCACCAGAAATCACTGAGCCCCAAGGGGTAGCTGTGAAATAAAAATACCAGGCATAGAAACAGTAAAGACAGCAGTTTCCATTGCCCGGCCGGCGATGGGGTGGGTGTGAGAGTAGAGGGAATTAGTTTTGACCGATTCATATGAGGAGTGGATTATAATTCAAGCGCTTAAAGCTGAATAGAGATAGCGAAGAATTTACCGGGTACGACTTAGGTGCTTTAGCGGATCAGGGATTGTGCTACACTTTTGGCGATTAATTTTTGCGATTAATAACATACGAGCGAATTAAAGGTGCAGCATGGGTTATCGACATTTTTTTCTTATTTTTTGTTCTTTCAGTTTATTGAGTGCGTGCGGTTCCAGCCATAAACAGTACAATAAGCGTACAGCAGGAAAGTTTCCTATTTACGGAAATTGGTGCGGCCCGGATCATCCTGTTGATACCAGTAAGGCACCTACGCCAATTGATCATTTAGATGCATCCTGCCAGGTTCATGATCTGTGTTACGAGGAAAAAGGGTATTTTGATTGTGGTTGTGACGCGCAGTTAACCGCTTCCATACGTCTGGGCTTGGAGCAGGGGGTCTACAAAGGCAGTGAGCGGCATATGGCCCGCACGGTACACAACTATTTTAAGGCGTCACCATGCAATGGCGATACCAAGGATAAAGTAGCACCCACGAGGGTGTTGCAAAAAGCCTATAAGTCCGGTGAGGAAGCAGCCATAAATATATGGAATAAGTTTGCTGATGAAGATGAAACAACGAAATAAGTGACGAGAACGGTAACCCGGTGAGCACAATCATAAATAAACTGGCACGTTTAAGTCGAGCCAGGAAAGCCTGGCTGGTCGTGATTGCGGTTTCCGTAATTGCCTTTATTCGTGTTAGTGGCCGGGAAAATTTATTAGACAACGAGGGTACGGCGGGTAGCGGGGGTAAAACTACTGAGTTATCTCAGCGGCAAGCGCCGCAAGTACATTCCGCTGTTGAAGCAGGAATCCCGTCGCTGTTTGATACCGCACCCGACCGTCAGTCTGCTGTATCGCCTACTCTAGTACAGGATAACAGAAGCCTGGCAGCAAAACCTGCGCCGTTGTCAGGTGCAGATGAGTCGACACAGCTCATTCGCGATTTTATGAGTGCTTGGAGCGGTAAACAGCTTGAGGAGATGGAACGGGTTTGGCAACAGATTACCCAATGCCATGATTGTTTGCTGGCGATTCGTGACTTGATGATGAACCAAGGTGTGCCCAAAGGGATGTTGCTGGAATTGAGTTACCGCATCATTGAGCTTGGAGACCCTATGATGTTGCCGGTGTTTGATACATTAATCAGCGGCGCAGTGGAAAAAAATGTCGCGGCTGTTGTGGTGTTGCAATTGGTGAAAAATGGCTCTGATGCGCACATACGTCAGTTAATGCGTTCGTTGCAAAATCTGGCCGTCTCCGGTGCTGCCCCATTGGCTTCGCAGTTGAATTGGACCTTGACTAAGTTGAAAAACCCAAAGGGAATCGCGCCCATTATGGATGCCTTAGTGCAAACAGGTGCAGCAACGGAATTCAATGAGCAATTGCATACTGTATTAAAAAACATGGTGGCGGGTATGGGGTACGACGAGGAGATGGCATTGGAAATCGTGGATTATTATGGACGCAGTGATCCACAGGCAAAGGATCGCTTAAAGGACATTGTATATCAAAACCCCGCGGTATTGGCCGGCTTGGCTAGCCGAGCCTATAGCGATGGTTTTCATTCAGAGTTTCAGCAGTATGCTAAAGCCATCGCGCAAGTCAACAACGTGAGTGCTGTTGATGGCTTGATGAAATTGCAGAAACAGGTGGCATATTCGCCGGAATATTTTGTTGAACTGATGCACGGTTTGATTGAAAACAAATCCAACAGCGAAAATCTGCGTCGTCTGGAAGATTATTTACGCAACACGGATAGCGATCTTAACACCAAAATTATTGCTGCAGAGGGATTGTTGGCAGTACAGCAAAACCGAGAAGCCGGATATATACTGGAAAAAGTGATTAATAGCTCGAGCTATGATGACACTGAAATCGTCACATACATCCACAGCCGCTTAAACTGAAGTCTTATCGGTCTACCCTTAGGTACTGTAGTGCGCAGCCTATGCGTAGTCCCCCTTGTATTTGCGATTTTACTGACGTTTAAATAGAGATTTGGGATATTGATCTCTACGTTAAAATCAAATATAGATAAGCAATGAGAGACGGGACACTACAGCCAGTGCTGCTGAGCTTCCAAAATCACACCAAATTACGAGTTTAATCTGTGGTTTTTAGGAATCGGCTTACGTAGTTTAGGAATATTACTGAGTCTGTGTCAGTGCTTATATGAGGCGATTTTAAGATAAATATCTATTAATCGCTTCAATGACAAATAAAAAATAACAATGTTCATTGCAGATACTTAAGTGTATTCTATGTAATGTAAGTAAGTAGGGGGTATCGGTTTAATCTTGGAATCGATGCGCAAGATTTTTTCTGTTTGTGTGTGAGGACAAGGAGAAAAAGATGAAGTTTGTTTTTGTTTGGGTGGCACTACTAACGGCACTATTGCTGAATACGTCTGTTCTTGCCGATGAAGGATTTCCGGGGCGCGTTAAGTATCCCAAAATCCCGGTGATGGAATTGAATGAACTTTACCAGGCCAAAAAGAAAGTTGTTATTGTCGATACACGTTCTCAGTACGAATACGAGACACTGCGTATCAAGGGAGCAATCAATATTCCCATCGCTTCAACTTCCTTTGAAGACCAAGTTTTACGGTTGCGTGAGAAAACCGATAGACCCATCGTTTTCTATTGTAATGGTCATCGCTGCATGAAATCTTATTTGTCAGTGAAAAAAGCCCAAGAGGCCAAGGTGAGCAACGTTTTTGCGTTTGATGCGGGTATTTTCGACTGGACCAATGCCTATCCTGCCGAGTCAGAGTTATTGGGACAATCGCCCGTTCGCAAAGACATGCTGATCGCCGGCAAGCGATTTAAAGCTCGTTTGTTGGATCCTGACGCTTTTAGTGAATCCATTATGCGGCGCAAACACAAATCGATGGTGCTGGATGTCAGGGATAAATTTCAACGTGCAGGCGTGGGGTTTTATCCAGGTATGGAGCGGTGGGCCAGCTTGGATGATCGTAAGAAAATAAACAATTTTATCCAAAAAGCGAAAATGGAGAACAAGACCCTGTATATCTATGACGAAGTAGGAAAGCAAGTGCGGTGGCTTCAATATGCCTTGGAACGAGCCGGCGTTAAGGACTACTATTTCATGGAAAAAGGCGCCCGCGCTTATTATGATATGTTGGCCAAGCTAACCTGGAAATAATCTCTCCTTGAAAAGTATTACATTGGGCCTGTTGGACGATCTGAGCCGACAGGCCCGTTCCTCAAAACGCTTAAGAATTAATCACAACCTGCACGATCATCTGGGTGACAAGATTCAGCGCCTGTTGAATGCCATGGAGCCCGGTACCTACGTCCAACCTCATCGGCATAAGGCCGATCGCTGGGAATATTTTCAGCTTATCCGTGGTGAGGCCCTAATAGTATTATTTGATGTCAACGGCAGAGTTGTGGAAAAAATACATCTTAGCCCTGCCAATATTCTGGCCATCGAGATTCCGGGCGGTTGTTTTCACACCATTAGCTCTCTGGCTCCACAAACTGTTTTGTGGGAACTAAAACCCGGTCCGTACCATGCGGATTCAGACAAGGAGTTTGCCCGTTGGGCTCCGTCAGAGAACCAAGAGTCAGTCGGCCAATTTCTTGCATGGTTTGAAAGTAGTCGCAAAGGAGATTTGCCCCCGTCCTAAACGGATTTCCCCCACAAAGGAGGTGGGTGGTTATATCCCCCTTTGTCAAATATTTTGTACTTTCTATCAAATACATAGCCGCTAATTATTTTTCGATCCAGGGCAAAAGTTATTTCAAAATCAGCCGAAATTACGTATAGGCGGTTTCTCTTCAACTTTCGGAGTTTTCCCAGGTAACACCATGAAAATAATGCTTGAAATTAAAGAGCTTAAAAAGGGTATGTACGTATCCGAATTGGACCGTCCATGGTTAGATTCACCGTTTTTGTTCCAAGGCTTCCGTATTACCAATATGCAAGAGCTGGAACAGTTGGGAAATACTTGCAAATACGTCTATGTGGATCCCGAAAAGAGTGTGGTACCCATACGCTCTAAAGGGGTTACCGTGAGGCCTGCATCCCCAGCTTCGGATAAACCGCGGCCAAAAGTAAAACCGGTGGTTGTGACACCATATAAAGCCGATTTTGAATCGGAATTTCCTAAGGCCAAACAGATTTATTTGCAGACTCTGGATCGGGTCAATGATTTCTTTCAGGACGTACGCGTCGGTAAGGCGCTGAATGTAAAGAATATTAAAAAAACTGTTGTTTCAGTCGCCGACAGCGTTATCCGAAACCCGGATGCCCTCATGTTGCTCAGTGTGCTACGGAACCGAGATAACGAGTCGGTGGCTCATTCTGTTAATGTGTGCACCTTGAGTTTGATTTTTGGACGGTATCTGGGATTGGATAAGAAACAATTGCATGAACTGGGAACCGGTGCGCTATTGCATGATATTGGTGAGTCCAAGGTTCCCCGTGAAATATTGTTGAATCACAGCAATCAAACGGCGGAAGAACGAAAGTTGATGGAGGATCACACCCTGCACGGTGTGGTTTTACTGCAAAGAATTAAAGGATTACCGCCGAGCACAATAGAAATTGCTCGGGATCATCACGAACGCGTCAATGGCTCAGGCTATCCGCAAAATTTGCAGGGTAGTCAGTTGGGTTTGTTCACCAAAATGGTGGCCATTGTGGATGTTTATGACAGTGTCACTTCCGGATTGTATGGTAAACCGTCCATTACCAGCGAAGAAGCCTTAAAGAACATGTACGTGTGGCGTGAAGAGCTGTTTGATGGAAATTTGATTGAGAATTTTATTCAGTGCCTGGGAATTTACCCCATTGGCAGTGTGGTGGAGCTGGATCGTGGTGATATTGGCATTGTGATTTCCGCTGATCCTGCCAAACGCCTGTTTCCCCGTCTTATGCTGGTAAGGGACAAGGAAAGAGAGCCTTACGAGCCGCCTACGGTCATTAATCTGGACCATTTCCGCGACAAGGATACCTCCTACGAAATTCGTCGTGTTGTGAAACCCGATGTTTTTGGAATTGACGTGCGCAACTACATATTGCAGGAATTAAGTTTACAGGCTTGATTACTCGTGCCAGCGCTCGAACATAACAGCACACCAACATAGCAGAACATAGCCGCACACCAACACACCTCAAGCTAATCGAAGTGATTAGCTCAACCAAAGCACACAGATAAGCGAACGAAAGTTTGGAAGTGTGTTTGAAGTGTGTTTAAAGTGTGTTTAGATATTTGTTAAGAAGCTATAGTCTAGAGGCAAACGCTAACCGGCATATTTTGGGCCGGTTGAAAATGGCACGATGTTATCATCATCATCGTCATCATACTCTTCTTCTTCATTATCCCGGTTGACCGCTCCGTAGACATGTACGGCAGTGGATTTACCTCTGATGTGTTGTGACCCGAGGTCCACGAAACGATCTTGAGAGTCCCTGTTTAATTCTTGATACACTTCCTTAGAAGTAATTAGTTGATAGCCCAGGCGTTTGCTGAGGCCGTCCAGTCGGCTGGCGGTGTTTACGGCATCACCGATAAAGGTATATTCATAACGATCCGCTGATCCGATGGTGCCGGCTGCTGCTAAACCTTTGTGTACGCCGATACCGATATGGAAGGTACTGCCATCGCGCATTTTGATGGAATCGGAGTGCATCAGTATATCCCAGGCGGTATCAATGGCGGCCTGAATGTATTCCTCGTTGTTATCAATGCCGAAGACCGCCAAGATGGCATCGCCCATGAATTTGTTTATGATACCGCCGTGTTCGGTGACAATATCGGAAATCTTGGTGAAATAGGCATTGAGGAAGAAAATAACTTCTTCCGGTGGTGTGTTTTCCGCATAACTGGTAAATTTACGTAAATCGCAGAATAATATTGCAATTTCATATTCTTGTCCCTGTTTCAGGTCCTTCTCGTCACCGGTCAGCAGCTTATGCATAATGTCGGGGCTGACGATTTTTTCCAGGGTTTGTTGCGCTTTTTGTTTTTCCCGCAATTGATAAATCATGGAGTTGGTTTGATGAGCGATGACACCAAACTCATCCCGGCTCAATACCGGCACCAAGGACTCCAGATTTCCTTCTTCCACGTTACGAAGTACGGCCAATTGGGTGTCAAAGAAGTGTTGTAGATTGATGGAGAAAGAATAAATCAAACGTACTGTCAAACTGACAATGAAGCCGATAATGAACAGAGTATCAACGATGAACGCTTGTTTTAGATCATTCATCGTCAGATCCAGCAAAGAACCTTCCAGATTAATATAGCTGTACGCTGTCATGGCAATTGCAATGATGACAACCAGTACGGTAACACTCAGAAACAGATTTAAACGATGAGCTACTGCTGATGACGCAGCGTTTAATTCATAGCCAAATCGCTTGGACTTGACGCATAAACGTTCGCGATTGAGGGCATTGTCTATACTGGCAAAATATCCCAGAATGGCTGCCCAGACAAAGAACTTTAGCGCAACCAGTTGAGGAACTTGATAGTAAAAATATTCAATGCCTGCGATGCTGGTGGCGATGACGGTATACAGAGATAGATCAACAATGAGCTGCCGACGGGGTTGGTCCAAGGCATCTGTGTTGGTGATGCACCATTTTTCGAGCTTTATGTATAATAACGCGGCAAAAAAGAAAGGCGCAGCGAAGCACAGGATCAAGCCTGAGTCCGGGGGAACCTCAAATTGTGTGTGGTTTCTAAACGCGAACACGCTAAGTATCACGATACTTAGCAGGTAATACGCGTAAACCTGGTATCTACTGGATTGCGTCATCGCTATATTTATCGTCCAAAACTTAAATTCAAATAGGGCTGGATTTGTGCTCAAATAGCACCTGAGATAGGATGTGCCATTCGGTAAAAACGGAATATTCGAAATAACAATAGCTTAGAGAGTATTTTTTAAATCATAAACAGTTATTACCGTTGTAAATTTTATGAATCAATTTGCGGTTAAATAACCATAAAAATAAAAGAGTAATTCGGTTTTGTTAATGTCTTTATCGGCTCGTAAGCAAAATATTTTCCGATCGGGAATTCTTCGATCCTACTTCAATGTACGGGTGGTCGGTTTTGCTTTGTTGGTGTTATCGTTGTTAGTGGTTTTTGTGGTCTACTATGCCAAATTATCTCTTAAAAACAACAAGTTAGCAAAAGAGCCGTGGGAATACACATTTCTTATTAACGACATCATGCGGCAGTTGCCAACTTTAAATCCGGTAGAAAATTCCAAGCAATATTTTTACCGTTTGGTTTACAGTCAAACACTGGCGCAGAATGTTATGAGCTATCATTCCCGAGCAACAGCAACGGAAATAATTAGTTATTATCAGTTATATTTTAATGCCTCCAATTATTTGTCTCGTTACGCACCCGGCGCAGAACATGCGGTATCCTTTCGGGGTTTGGGCAACGGGTTTGATGTTTACGTGAAAGAATACGAAACGTATCGCCATGTGTTTATTGAATACTTTCCCTGATTTGGACCTTAGGATTTCAATTTTCCAAACGCCGCAGCCATAGCGGTTTGCGGTGCTGCGGATGGTTTCGACTTGGCTGGTCTCGACTTCGATGTCTTTTGGGCGGGTTTGGATGCCATATCGTCTGCGGTTGCTGAGGAATTCATGCTCAGTGAAATGCGTTTGCGTTGCACGTCCACGTCTAATACTTGCACCTTTACAATATCCCCGGCGCTGACCACCTCATGAGGGTCGGATACAAATTTATCCGACAGGGCGGAAATATGGACTAATCCGTCCTGATGTACACCAATATCCACAAAGGCTCCAAAATTGGTCACATTGGTCACTACACCTTCCAGGCGCATGCCTGCACGTAAATCGGTAATTTCTTCCACGCCTTCCTTGAAAGTGGCGGTTTTGAATTCGGGGCGAGGATCCCGTCCCGGTTTCTCCAGCTCACTCAAAATATCCTGGACCGTGGGGGCGCCAAAGCGGTCTGTAACAAAGGCCTCCACTTTCAAGCCTCGTAACAGTTTTTTGTCGCCGATGAGCTGATGAATTTCCCGCCCCGTGTGGCCAAGAATGTTATTAACCACTTCGTAGGACTCCGGATGTACGGCTGAGGCATCCAGTGGGTTGTCGCCGTTGACAATTCGCAGAAAGCCGGCGGCCTGCTCATAGACTTTTGGACCTAACCGGGGCACCTCCAGCAGTGCTTTTCGATTGGCAAAGCGCCCGTTTTTGTCACGATACTGAACTATGTTTTTGGCTAAAGTGGAATTTAAGCCTGCCACACGGGTTAACAGGGGAGCTGAAGCTGTGTTTAATTCCACACCTACGGTGTTAACGCAGTCTTCTACTACGTTGTCCAGGCTGTGCCCCAGTTTTACTTGATTCACATCGTGTTGGTATTGTCCCACGCCGATGGATTTGGGATCGATTTTAACCAGTTCTGCCAAAGGATCCTGTAAGCGGCGTGCAATGGAGATGGCGCCCCGAAGTGACACGTCAATGTCAGGAAACTCCTCTGATGCCAAAGGTGAAGCGGAATAAACCGATGCCCCGGCTTCGGAAACCACCAGTTTTTGTAAGGGGACGGATTTGCATAATTGGATTAAGTCAGCCGCCAGCTTGTCCGTCTCACGGGACGCGGTGCCATTGCCGATAGCAATGAGTCTGACAGTGTGTTTCTCGACAAAGTGGGCCAATATGGCCAGGGATTCTTTCCACTGATGTCTGGGGGCGTGAGGATAAATGGTTGCCGTATCCAACAATTTTCCCGTCATATCCACAACGGCCACTTTTACGCCGGTGCGAATCCCGGGATCCAGTCCAATCACTGTTTGATGGCCTGCGGGGGCCGCCAACAAAAGGTCTTTTAGGTTGAGAGCAAAGACATCAATGGCCTTTTTCTCGGAATTGTCTCGCAGGGTTTTTTTCAATTCCAATTCCATATGGGTGGACAATTTAATTTTCCAGGCCCAACGAACGCTGTCGCACAACCACTGATCAGCGGCTCGGTTTTGCTGTTGAATCTGAAACCGCCTCGCAATCATGGATTCGGGGATAGTGAAGCTTTTGGGGTCAACATTTTGATCGGGAGACTCAAATACCATGCTGAGCTGCAGCATGCCTTCTTTTTGGCCCCGGAACATGGCTAACATACGGTGTGAGGGAATGGATTTTACTGCCTCCAGGCTGTCAAAATAGTCGGAGTACTTAGCTGCTTCAGTTTCCTTGCCTTTTACCACTTTGGATTGCAGCAAAGCATTGTCCCAGCTGAATTGACGCAGTTCTCCCACTAATTGCGCATCTTCTGAAAAATGCTCCATTAAGATATGTCGCGCACCTTCCAGTGCCTGATCCGCCGATTCTATTTGTTTTTCCTCATTGAGGTATTCAGAGGCAACACGGTGAGGGTCTTGTTCAGGTTGTTGTAAGAGTAGGTGTGCCAGGGGTTCCAGTCCGGCTTCACGGGCGATTTGTGCCTTGGTGCGCCGTTTGGGCATATAGGGCCGGTACAAGTCTTCCAACTGGGTCTTACTGTCCACCGAGTTGATGGCGTGTTCCAGTTCTTTGGTCAACTTGCCTTGTTCGGAGATGCTTTTGAGAACGGTTTGACGTCTATCGTCCAATTCCCGTACATATCCCAGACGTTCCTGCAAATGTCGTAGTTGGATATCGGATAATCCACCGGTTGCCTCTTTACGATAGCGGGCAATGAACGGTACTGTGCAACCCTCGTCCAATAAGCCAATGGTGGTGACTACTGCGTTTAGTGGCAGTTCCAGTTCCTGAGCTAAGCGTTGTTGCAATGTATTCATAGTAAAAGAAAGTTACCGTGTGATAAAACTACATTATTATTAGTGAGTTCCCTGGGCAATATAATATATCTAAGGAAATATTTACGAAACCTCGGGAAATACTATAAAGATTGTGTATTATGGATAATATTTATACATTTTCGCCGTACAGCTTGTTTAAACTGTGCAATGTTTTGACTTTACGGTGAAATGGTATAATGATTCTAATTTTTTGCTGCCACTCTTTAGTGGTTCCGAACAAGGATACGATCGGGACTGGAAACTTACAACGATAAAATAAATAAATAAAGAGACATGACCACATCCGTATTGATCAAACTGGAGAATCTGAGCAAATATTATACAGAAGGTGAAACTCAACGTTTAGTGTTTGAAGAGCTGAACTTAGAGATTCATGCCGGTGAGTTTATTGTGCTGTTGGGGCGTAGTGGCTCCGGCAAGTCCACCTTGCTGAATATTATGAGTGGAATTGATGCACCCAGTTCCGGTAGGGTTGTGATCGATAACAAGGATCTGACTGCGCTGAATGAACACGACCGCACGGTTTTTCGGCGCAATAACATTGGTTTTATCTTTCAGCTTTATAACCTCATTCCCACCTTAACAGTCCAGGAAAATGTACTTTTACCTCTGGAGCTGACCGGACGATTAAAAAAAGCTCACCATCAACATGTTGCGAAACTGCTGGGCGCGGTGGGTTTGGCGGATCGAGCCAAAAGTTTTCCAGATAAACTTTCCGGTGGGGAACAACAACGTGTTGCTGTGTTGCGTGCTCTGATACACCAACCCTTGTTGTTGTTGGCTGACGAACCAACAGGAAACCTGGATACGGATACCAGTCGCAAAGTGATGAAATTGTTGACTACGCTGGTGCGCAAGGAACAAAAGACCCTGGTGTTGGTTACCCATAACCAGGAACTGGCACAATCGGCCGACCGAGTTTTCAGAATACGGGATGGTCGCCTGATACAGGTTAACATGGGTGGCTCTGCATGAACTTGTGGAAAGTGGCAATACGCCACTATACCCATCATCCCTGGCAAATATTGCTATCGGTGATAGGCATTGCTTTGGGCGTGGCAGTTGTTGTCGCTATCGATCTGGCCAATAGCAGTGCCAGCAAAGCCTTTGAGCTATCCAGCACAGCGGTAACCGGTGCCGCAACCCACCAGATTGTCGGTGGCCCCGATCATATTGACGAACAGTTGTACAGCACCTTGAGGGCTCAGGCCGGATTGGAATTGATCGCGCCCATTGTAGAAGGGTATGGCCAGTTCAGTACCGAACAACTTCCCGAAGGACCAACTCTGCATATTCTCGGAGTGGATATATTCGCCGATATGAATTTTCGTACGCATATAGGCAACACTTTCGGCAGTCTCGATGTGGTGGAGTTTCTCACCAATCCAAAAGCCGCTATTTTACTGGACACCACGGCGGCGCAATATGGACTGGCCTTGGGTGATGAATTCTATATGACTGTCCGCGGTATCAAATACTTGTTCGAAACCGTCGGTTTGGTGAGAACCGAGGACAGCATGAATCAACAAGCTTTACAGACCATTGTGATTGTTGATATTGCGACAGCCCAGGAAATTCTGGGGATGCAGGGGCGATTAAGCCAGATCGATGTGCAATTACCTGAGGGCGAAGCAGAATCCATCAAGCAAAGGATACTGTCTCATTTACCTGAAAACGCCTCACTGGTTTCCGCGAATGCCCGTACCCATGCTCTATCACAATTAAGTAATGCGTTTCAGACCAACCTCACCGCCTTGAGTCTTCTGGCATTATTTGTCGGTTTGTTTTTGATTTACAACACTATGATTTTTTCCGTGATCCAACGCCGTGAGATATTAGGTTACTTGCGAACCTTGGGGGTGACGCGTTCGGAAATTTTTAAATTGATCTATGTGGAAGCGGGAATCATCGGCTTGATCGCCACGGTGCTGGGCGTATTTATTGGAATTTTGTTGGGCAGCGGTTTGTTACACCTGGTTACCCGGACGATTAACGATTTGTACTTCGTGGTAACTGTTAATGAATTGAACATTTCCAATGGCTCAATTATTAAAGGTATGATTCTGGGGATGGCTGCTACCCTGGCCGCTGTGTTCATTCCGGCCTATGAGGCCACTAAATCCACCACTCGCAACGCGTTTTCCCGGTCGGCCATGGAGATTAGCTTTCTTCGCACCATGAAAGTGTCTTCCTGGGTAGGCTATGTATTGTTGCTGGTGGGCTTAAGCATATTGTATTTGCTCAGTGACAGTTTGCCGGCCAGTTTTGCGGCTTTGTTTATTATTGTTTTGGGCTTTGCTTTACTGGTGCCCATCATGACCCTGGCATTGTTGAAAATGCTGACGCCATTGATGCGAGCCTTGTTCGGGGAGCTAGGCAATATCTTCACCCGCGGTGTGTTAACGTCCTTCAGTCGTTCCGGCGTGGCCATAACCGCCTTGAGTATTGCGGTGGCCACCAGTATCGGCGTGACCGTGATGATCGATAGTTTTCGCAATTCGGTAGTGGTTTGGCTGGATGCTACCTTGCAGGCGGACATTTACGTAGCACCGGACGGTATTGCGTCTGATTTGAATAAAGGCGGCTTATCCATGGTGTGGGTAGACCGTTTCAAACAAATTGAGGAAATAAAAGATATCGGGGTTTCACGTCGAGTTCAAATTTATACTAAGGACGAACTTGTACAGATACTGGCAGTGAATATGCCGCGTCGCTCGTTTTCTAAGTTTCGCATAATCGAAGGCGATCAGGAAAATGCGATGAACGACTTTTTCGATAATGACGCAGTGTTGATTTCCGAGTCCTTTGCATTTCATCATAAGCTAACCGTGGCGGACCATTTGATGTTGCCTACGGATCAAGGTGAGCATCTATTTAAAATAGCCGGCGTTTATACCGATTACGGTTCTGAGCGGGGTGTCGTCGCAATGAACCGAAAGACGTATTTGCGCTATTGGAACGATAAGAGTATTTCTTCGTTGGCAGTGTATGTGAAGCGAGATGACAACATTGCAACGGTGATGAAAAAAATGCAGGAAATTGTAGATAAAGAGTTGGCAAACCCCTACAAATTAGTAAAGGAACAGCGTTTATTGATTCGTTCCAATGAGGTTCTGCGCGAAGGTTCCATTCGCATTTTTGATCGGACCTTTGCTGTGACTCAGGTATTGCGTTTGCTTGCTATTATCGTGGCGTTTGTGGGAATACTCAGCGCACTTATGGCCATTCACATAGAAAAAAGCAGAGAGATTGCCTTATTAAGAACCATCGGTCTCACTCCCCGCCAAGTCTGGTTTGTGATCAGTGGCGAGTCGGGGCTTATAGGCGGTCTGGCCGGCATCCTGGCGATTCCATTGGGCCTGGCACTGGCAGCTATTTTGATTGTGGTGATCAATCGCCGCTCCTTTGGTTGGAGTATGGATATAACTCTGGAACCCATGGTGTTGTTTCAATCCGTATTTTTAGCCGTGGTTGCTGCCTTGCTTGCCGGTGCGTTTCCGGCGGCTAGAATTTCCAGGGTTCAGCCTGCCGACGCTTTAAGGGAAGAGTAGCGCATGATCCGTCCTATACTAATAACTGTGTTGGTGGCGCTCTTGATTGTCGCCTGTGATAAAAAAACCGTGAGTCAGGATGGTGCCGGCGTACTACAGGTGGCCGATATACTAAATGCGGACTCCAGTGGGGGATTTGCCCGTGTCCACAGAACCAAGAAGTTTGAGTTTCCGGATGATCATCTGGCTCATCCCGAGTATAAACATGAATGGTGGTATTTCACCGGAAACCTCTCGTCTCAGGCAGGACATCGTTTTGGGTATCAACTGACTTTGTTTCGGTTCGGCCTGATTCCCGATAGCCAGGAAATTTACAGCAGTGACTATATGTCCAGCAGTGGCAGCAGTAAGTTTCATTCCTCAAACTGGCGGGCCAATCATTTCTATATGGCACATTTTGCCATAACGGATGTAAGTGCCAATAAATTTTCCAGCTATGAAAAATTTTCCCGTAAGGCACTGGGCTTGGCTGGTGCGCAAGCGCTGGGGAGTGCTAAGGATAGTAAGGGTATAAAATTGTGGTTGGATGATTGGCGAGTGGAGTCTCAAGGGGATGGTGTGTTTCCGCTAAAGGTCACTGCTTCCAAGAATGATCTTAAGATCGACTTGTTATTGAAGCCGGAAAAACCCGTAGTATTGCATGGCTTTAACGGATTGAGTCAAAAAGGAAAAAAACAAGGCAATGCCTCATTTTACTACTCCATAACCCGCCTGGACACTCAGGGAACCCTGGCCGCTAACGGGACCACTTACAAAGTATCCGGAAACAGCTGGTATGACCGGGAATGGTCTACGTCGGCGCTGGAAGCGGATCAACGGGGTTGGGACTGGTTCTCTCTGCAACTGAGTGACGGTCGGGATATAATGTTTTATAAACTGCGCCGTAAAGATGGTACTTCGGACGAGTTTAGCAGCGGAACCTTGGTGGGGTTGGGTGAACAATATCGCACTTTACCCGCTGAAGATGTGGTGGTGGAAGTAAAAGATTATTGGGTCAGCCCACACTCCGGTATTAAGTATCCGTCCGCATGGACCTTGACCATACCGAAAGATCAATTAGAACTTAGCATTGAGCCCCTGGTGGCAGATCAGGAACATAATTTGGTGTTCCGATACTGGGAAGGGGCAGTCAAGATCAGTGGCTATCAGTATAAGGGGAATTCCAATAAAAAACTCACCGGCTACGGTTATGTGGAGTTGGCAGGGTATCAAGCCCCAGTGCAATAATTCTTATAAGTCTTTTTTGCTACACTTACACTTACTGAAACTTTGTTTAACTCTGAAAAAAAGCTCTCATATCTCATCCAACGGGTTAATTCGGAGTTCTTAAATTTTGAAATTCGGTAAAAAATAAGGCATGAAAAAATTCATTGGTAATTCGGCAATGGTTGTTTGCATTGCGCTGTTGCTCAACGGTATGGCCCATGCGGTGGTGCCGCTGCGAATATTGAAATGGACGGTGCAAGCGGCAGATGACACGATCGCCTCCCATACCAAAGTGATTAATTCCGGACGTTTGCAAGGTAGTGCTTTAGTGAAGCGCTATTGGGAACGTGGACGCCACTACGTTTCGTTGAATCAGTATGCACTGGCTATTACGGACTTCGGCTCAGCCATCAAATTGGACCGTTCTTTTGCGCAGGCGTACATAGACCGGGCTTTGGCGTATGCCAAGCAGGAAAACTACAAACTGGCATTTAACGATTTACACATGGCGGGCAAAATAGAACCCAACAACAGCCATGTTTATGCCACACGCGGGGCGATGTATTTTTTGTTAGGGCGGTATCAACAGGCACAAAAGGATTTTTTATTGTATCTACAGATTAAACCCCGTGACATGTATCGCATGTTATGGTTGGTTTTAAGTGAGAAGTATCAAGATCCGTCCAGCAAAAGCGTGGTGGCTTCAATGGTGCAGGGGCTGGATTTGAATGCCTGGCCGGGCGCTTTGCTGCGTTTGTATTTGAATCAGGTTACGGCCGAGGATTTGGTAAAAGTGTTGGCCGGAGCCGAGATGAAACGCGGTCACAAGTGTGAAGCTTATTACTATCTAGGGCAGTATTATCTTTTGCAAAATGATCGGATCAACGCCAAACGCCTATTTCAGCAGGCAATAGCCACCGGTGCCACGGATTACACTGAGCACCAGTTTGCCATGGCCTATCTAGAAAAATTGGAGCGCATCAATCCTTGACACTAATCCGAGTCGATTGTTGACTGAAATACCGCTCAGTACAACAATCGCTCAGTACAACAATAGTACAACAACCGTCTGATTCAAATCGGATTTAGAAGTGTCCTTCCTGTTGCATTGCCACCAGGAAGATGATGAATAAGACAACCCAAAGTGTGACAGATAGCATAACTTTCTCCTATTCAATTAAATAGTCAATAGTTTTTATGTCGACCGTACCACTCCGTGTCTTTAGGTTTATTCCAGATTATCGGATAATGTCAGTGTAGCAGAAGATGGGGAGTGTGCAGCGATGCCGGGTAGAATGGAATTTAGCTTTGATTATCAAAGTGTTAAAGGGAAAACGCCAAAAAAGCAACAAGGCGGTTTTAACATAGTAATTTTAGGGGATTTCAGTGCTGACGGAGATGGTCAGAGGGAGTTAAAACCTATTTGCATGGATTTGGATAATTTTGATTCGGTGCTCCAAAGTTTATCACCACAGCTTAATATCACCTTACCCATTCCTTTTGGCGAAAATATACAGATAACAATCAATGACCTGGACGATTTTCATCCGGATCAATTGTATTTGAAACTGGATCTGTTTAAACCCTGGCGGGAGCTGCGGGTGCGGCTATTGGATCCGCCCCGGTTCGCAGCTGCCGCAAGCGAATTGCAACAAATGCTGAATCGGGAAATTAACGGTGCGCTCATCGAGCCGGAACCCGCTGTGGCAGTGCAACAGGCGGACACGGCGGCTGGGGAGGGAGGCTTGTTTGATCAGCTTTTACAGGATCGTCCCGCCACTCTATCTACCGACAAAGTGGAAATCTCACCACGCAAAAGCCAGATTGATTCGTTTCTACAGAAGGTGATTTCACCCCATGTGGAAACCGGAGCGGATCAGGATTTGCCACGCTTGCTGACCCTGTTGGATGAAGAAGTTGCCAAACGCATGCGCTGTATTTTGCATCATGGGGCATTTCAGGCCCTGGAAGCCAACTGGCGCTCTTTGTATGAGACGGTGACCCGTCTGGAACTGAATTTGGATTTGAAACTGTATGTGTTAGATCTCAGCCAGAACGCTTTGGCACAGTCACTGTCCTCTGACTCGCTGCAGGACTGTCCGCTTTATTCCATGCTCGTGGAGCAAGCGGTGCAACGCCTGGATGGCGAGCCCTGGGCACTATTAGCCGGTTTGTATTATTTCGGGGATAACGATGTTGATATGGCAGTGTTACAGAAAATGGCAGCGTTGTCCGAACAGGCAGGCGGGCCGTTCCTAAGTGCCCCGGCAACCAGTTTGTTGTCCGGCCTACAACAAGGTAATCTACATTGTGCGCAGGCTTGGCAGACATTACGTTCACAGGAAAATGCCCGACATCTGGGCTTGATATTGCCTCGTCTGTTGTTGCGCACACCTTATGGCCAATCCGCTGAGGAAATTGAACAGTTTCGCTTTGAGGAACTGGAGTGGGATCGTTCGGGTTTACCACAACACGCTGACTATCTATGGGGAAACGGTGCGCTTGGTGCCGTCATTTTATTAGGGCAGGGCTTCAGTAATGCGGCTTGGCAATTTCGTCCCGAAGCCTGTTTGGACTTGGGCGATTTACCCTTTCATAGCTATAAACACGACGGTGAAGCGCATATGAAACCCTGTGCCGAAGTGTTTTTAACGGAACGGGAAGGACAGGAATTACTGCAATTGGGTTTTATACCCTTGTTGAGTTATCGCAATCGCAACGGGGTTCGCTTGATGGGGTATCAATCCTTATCCAGTTCCGGGGCAAGCATCCAAGGACAATGGGGCTGAACCGCCGCCTCAATCTTCGGGCTGATCGGTTTCTTCTTCCTCGTCAGCAATGGACTGCATGGCTTCAAGCACGTGCTGTTCAAAGCGTTGTGCTTGCGCTTCGATTTCCTGTAAGCGGGTTAAATCTTCGTCCTTACGGCGAAGTCGGTGTTTAATGGCATCAATAAACATAAAGTACTCATCGCTAGGGTTGCTGGAGGTGCTTTTGTTATAGTCGGATACTGCCCGTAAAACTTTACCGGAGACTTCGATGGGGCAAAAAATAATCTATGAAGGTCAAGTGGTTAATGTGACGACGCAAACCACCGTTTTACCCAATGGGCATGAGTTTGAAATGGAAATTGTACATCACCCCGGTGGGGCCGCCGTGGTGGCGGTCAATGACAAAAAACAAGTTTGCCTCTTGAAACAATTCCGTTGTGTTATGGATGAGTGGTTGTGGGAATTGCCGGCAGGTAAGATTGATCACATGGAAGACCCTCTGAATACGGCAAAACGGGAGTTGACGGAGGAGACCGGTGTTCTTGCTACTCAGTGGCAGTCGTTGGGGTACTGCATCAGCTCACCCGGTGTGTTTACAGAAAAAGTACATCTATATTTGGCAGGGGATTTACACTTCTCTACGGCACAACCCGAGCCCAGTGAAGTGTTTCAAGTGCACTGGATAAATATGCAAGAGGCTTGGCGCATGGCCGAGGCGGGGGATATTAGTGATGCAAAATCGGTGGTAGGATTATTTCGGGCTCTGGTTAAAATTTATCCTGGTCTTGCGCAAATATAGAAAAAGAAAAGCTTTTATAGCGAGAATCCATATAACTTTATCTGTAAAGCCGTGATACACTAAGGCCTTACTTAGGTGTTATACGCAGGGGTAATGCAAACACTACTAATCGCGTAACTCAGTGGCACATAGGTTGATCAGGCCTACGTTGCACATGGGAGCGTTAAGAGCTACGTGATGTTGTTATTAGACCAAAAGTGAAAAAGTAGCGGAAACTGACTATGACAGCCAAAGCGAATCATTCGCTCTATTTTGTAAACAAGTGGGTGGATTTTTTCTGTATAGGGGGTTCATCTTTCCTGCTGTTTGTTGCTTTTTGGTTGTTTTACACAGATGCGCGCACGCCACAGGTGATCACCCTGGCCATTATTCTGCAATGGTTTATAAACTGGCCTCACTTTTCAATGTCCACCTACCGTTTGTATCAATCCAAAGCCAATATTGAACAATATCCGGTGACGGCTTATGTGATACCTTTTGTTGTTTTGGGCGGCTTATTACTATCTTTTGCCTATCCTACCTTGGTTGCACCTTATTTTGTTAAGTTGTTCATGTTGTGGTCACCGTACCACTACAGCGGACAAACCATTGGGATAACCTTTCTGTATTGCATGCGTGCCGGTATCAAGCTGAATGCGTTCGAACGCCGGGTATTCATCAGTTTCATTCTGTTGAGTTATTTGCTCTCTACTGTGCGTGCTGAAGTCAGTCGTGACGGTTATGATTATTACGGGGTTAAGTACCCCAGTTTTTCCGTACCGCAGTGGCTGGCAGATACCATGGAAGTGGGAATGTGGGTTGCCATGGTATTGTTTGTAGTGGCTGTCATCTTTTGGGTTCGTAAAAACAAGCGTATGATTCCACCCATTGTGTTACTTCCGGCAGTCACCCAATATCTTTGGTTTATACAAGCTGTGTACATGCCATCCTTTCAGGAATTTGTACCCTTGTTCCACAGCTTGCAATATATGTTGATCGCATGGGGCATACAGCTGAAAGAGAAAATGGATCTAAAACAGATCAAACCATCCAGAACATACGCTATCCTGGAAACCAGTCGCTGGTATGCTATTAATGTCCTGGGCGGTATTGCTTTGTTTTATTTGTTTCCCAAAATAGGTGGGGTGTTTGGAACTACCACTTTTTTCGCAATCGCCGTTACCTCTGCTGCGGTACAAATACATCATTTCTTTGTTGATGGCGTGATATGGAAACTGCAAAATAGAACCGTGTCGCATCCACTGAAAATGCAGTTGACCGATGTAACCGGAGAATCGGGTGATGCCAAGTTGAATCCTACCTGAGGAATTTCTCATTAACTCCGTGAATGACCTTTATGAGAACAGAATCGTTAATTACTTTGTTGCAAAACGTTGGAATATTCACGATGTTCCCTGTGTTTTTACTCTCGGGTTTATGGAATATGAGCATGGATGCGGAATCTTGTCGTCTCGTAACTAAGCAATCCGATCCCATCTCCGCTCATCCGGGGATAAATCAAAGATTCCAAATTGTTCGGGGGAGCATAGATTGAGTTTACCAGCGCTTAAACAGCATGCCGTTGTAGTGAAATTACCAGTGCTCTTACTTGCGATGCTGTATTGCATTGTTGCAAGTGTGTCCCCGCAAGCGGTGGAGTATGACAAGGCTCTGAGTATCGAAAAACAAAATGATCAAAGTACGAGCGCAAAGAGTACAAATTCACAGAGTACAAATTCACAGAGTACAAATTCACAGAGTTTAAATGCACAAAGCGCCAGTCCAGGGGATCAAAACGCCGCGAAAACCACCAGCCAAACGGTGCTGACACAGTGGCAGGAAACCGGTGTTGCGGATCCGCAAAATCCCAAGGTATCCAATCAATACATTGTGCTGTCTACCAATTATGGTCCCTTGCTGTTGGCTTTGTATCCCGATGTTGCACCTCAGCATGTAACACACATACTTAACATGGTGCGAGCGGGAATGTACGATACGACTGATTTTTTTCGTATCGAGCCGGGTTTTCTGATTCAGTTATCTCAAGTGGAGAGTCGTAGTACACCGCTGAGCGTATCTCAGCGGCAGTTGATCAAACAAATTCCTGGTGAGTTCAGCCAAATTAAACACCGAAAAGGTAAGCTTACCATGGCGCGTTGGGATAACAACGTCAACAGCGCTTCGAGTTCTTTTTGTATTATGTTGGGAGATGCACCGCATTTGGATGGTGCATACACCATTTTCGGACATTTGGAGAGTGGTGGCTCGGTGGTTAATAAAATGCTGGGAGGGCGTATTGACGATCAAAATCGACCCAAAAAACGAATCCAGGTCGATAGAGCTTATGTGCTGACTGATCTTGTTGCTCATTATGCAAAATATCCTTTTGATCCTCCTGAAAAAATAGGTGATCAGAATGAAATTGCGGCAGCTACCCAGGCGTTAAAAGCGGCTAACCCCTTGGACTATTCTTTGGAAAACCCACTGATCAGTCTGATTGCTATTTTAGCGGTGGTGATGATTGCGGTGGGCGTATTGGGTTTCTTTCTATTTAAGCGTATTTCGAAAAACCGTTTGTTGTCGCTGTTGCTGGTTAATGTTTTGATCAGCTCTTTTATTTTGTTATTGATATTTGTTCCTGTAGGCCACGATAATTCTTGGGTGGCTGCTTTGCTATTCATGGCTGCGTTTGGTTTGTTTCAGCTTATGAGCCGGTTTGAAAAAAATAACTAAAATTTAACTCCAGCGCTTTAGCGCGGGCAGAACAAGAACAAAGTAATAATATAACAATAAGGAGTCTCGTATGAAAACACCATGGGCAATGATCTTAGTATTCCTTTTTACGACGTCTGTATGTTCTGCCAGAGAAATATCCGGTGTAGTGTTTCCGGAATCGGTTTCTGTGCAGGGCAGTAAACTGGTCTTAAACGGCGCGGGTATACGCAGTAAATTTTTCTTTAGTATTTATGTCGGAGCTTTGTATTTGTCGGAACGTGCTGCAAAGCCGCAAGACGTTTTCGATAATGCCAATAGCAAGCGAGTCGTGATGCACGTATTGTATAAAGATCTGGAAGCGGCAAAAATTACGGCGGCTTGGGACGAGGGTTTCAAGAAAAATAATAGCTCCAAGGATTACGAATCACTACAGGATCGCCTGCAAACTTTCAACAGTTTTTTTAACGACAGTAAAACCGGAGACGTGATCCTGTTGGACTATATTCCTGACAGTGGAACCCGCATGACGTTTAACAATGAGTTGCGCGGTACCATACCGGGCAGGGATTTTTACACTGCGCTGTTAAAAGTTTGGCTGGGTGATCGTCCGGCAGATAGCAATCTCAAAGAAGCTATGTTGGGTCAGGATTAAACCCGGGTAATTCGGCGGCAGCGTTGGCGATTTTAACGTCACAGCCAACGCTCTATAAAATCAGTGATAAAGGTTTCGGGTTTACTGCTGTAAAAACGTTCTTTTTCTTCGCCGTCACGAATCAACAATACGGTGGGAAATCCGCGTACCTGATAACGGCCCGCGATTTTCATATTGTCTTCTTCATCCACATCCATTTTGAGAAAGTCCACCGACTGGGAGTATTGTTGCGCCACTCTATCTAAGATAGGAGCCAACACCAGACAGGGTGGGCACCACTGAGCCCATAAATCCAGCAACACGGGTTTGTCGTAAGAAGCCTGAATTACATGGGTTTCAAAATCATCCAAATTAATACTTTTCATAGGCTTCTGATTATATCCACGACTCTGGTGGAAGGGTGCTTTGAGGGAGATTTTTCTGAGATGGGTTCTGCTTGCCGGGTTGCGGTGATTTGCGTTGAGAAAAAGGAACTTCCACAGAAGATTGGACTTTTTGGCGCAAGTTGAGCAAGTATTGCTCCATTCTGTGTGCATTTATATTCGTTTTACCCGGTTTTTCTTTAATTAAATCAATACTGCGTAAGATTCCATCCAAGCCGGTCACTTGGGTGTAATAAGGGCCGGGCAATAGCAGAATTTCATCACCCAGGTGCCAGAAGATATCCAGCTCCCATTGCATGGCTTGACTCAAATCCACAGGGGGGACTAAGGGCACTATGTCCTTTTCTGTGACCAGTCGCAATATGGGTAGATGTGCGAATCGGTTTGATGCTTTGCGATCACTGAGTTTGGGTTGTCCGAATGTGGTGACACGTTGTATTTTGAATCCCTCATGATCCAGGTACATGGATAGCAGCACAGCCACTGCGCCGCCCAAGCTGTGACCGACAGTTGAGACGAAATACGATTTATTTAAACGTCCGGCGATTGCCGCGTAGACGGCATCTGCCGCTTCGGTAAAACCTTGATGAGATCGAATGGGAATATGATCATTTTCAATTAACTTGGCATCCAGATCGGTGATGGTATTGCCCAGATTATCCGTGCCGCGTACGGCGATCAAGGTAGAGCGGGTATGACGGTTTTCTGCAATAAAAAAGCGTAAGGTGCCGTTTAAAACCCTGCCGGTGTGTATCAAGTGGTATCCGTTATCGCGGCAAACCTGTTTAATTTCAGTAGTGGTTTCGTAGGCCGCGTTGGCAAAGCGCGCCAACTGATAGACCTGCGCCATGTCGGGTGTCTGGGTTGCCGTCGCCTGACTGAAGATGCCAAACGCAGCAGCGATGCACAGCAATTGCCGTCTTACGTCCGGCCAACCCTGCGTCGCCAATATTTCCCTGTAGGTATTCAATGACTAATTCAACATGGTGCTTTGCAGCAATGTATATCCGTTTTGAATCGCCGCCGCCACAGACTGGCCAAAACAAGCAAACACCAGGCAAAGCTTAATGCCCCACCGCCACTGTCACCGCCGCGGGGTGGTTCATTGTCCCGGTTTACGGCGGAAATGGAGTGTACATTGCCGAGATCGTAACTGCTGTCATTGGAGCTTGAGGATGAGATCTGTACTTGATAGCTGATATCACCATCCGGACTAAAATCATCTTCTCCTCTGACCGTGACTTGTTGGGGGGTATTGTAGTTACTGGGGTTGAATGTCAGGCGAGTTGTTTGGACATACGAGCCTGAGCCATTGTCCAGTACACGAGCCTCGGTGATGTCAGAACTGCTAACGTCGATGTACACATTACCCCCCAAAGGTGCTTTTTCGAGGAAAATTTCTATAGTGGCTGTCGCCCCCTCTTCGGTGGTGACCAAACCCCCGGTAGGCGTGACAATGATCGCGGACGAAACATCGATATTGATCGCAGGGATCGGGGCGACCTGCATACCGGCGTAGCTGGGATCACCGGAAACCAAAAATTGGATTTGATAGTTGACATCGACACTGTCCCCATCACTGGCTCCGGTGATGGTTACGGTTTGTGGCGTAGACCAGTTGCTTGGTGTAAAGGTGAGGTTAAGACTGTTATTCGTGTTCACAGTCCCTTCCGTAGGATCGGAGCTTTGGACCGTGATGACGACGTTGGTCGCCGGTTGGGTTTGTAATGCCACCGTAAAGGTGTCTGTGGTGCCATCCTCGGAGGTTTGAAGTTGCGCCGGGGCAGTGACCGTAATGCCCGGGTTGGCTACTGATCCGTTGTCTATGTTGGTCACCAATACGGTTTCTTGCAGACCGGAGTTATGATAGGGACCGTTGGTGCTGGTGTTGCTGACAAAAACGGATATTGAATCCACTACATCCCCATCACGAGTCGCATCATCCAATCCGGTTATGGTGAACGTCTGTTGGCCCCAGTTCGTGTCAGTGAAGGTAATACTTTCAGGCGATACCTGATGCTCTGTGGTATCGTAATTCGTGCTGACTACAACTACAGTGCCGGGTCTGGGAGGGCTTGTTAATTCCACTTGGATGTCCACCGAACTTCCGGTTTCATTGGTGATCAGGGCGGTTCCTGCCGTCACCATCATGCCGGGTGTTTCATTATCAATATTGGTTAAATCTATGCGATCGATAACCGCGAGGCTGTAAACCAAATCGGTAGATTGGGGGCTGTCGAACAGAATGCTGTAGGGTCTGTTACCGTCAACATAATTATCGTCCTGACCTCTTACAGTCACAGTTTGTGGTGAAGCCCAGTTCGTTGGTGTAAATATCAGCTGAGCCGACGGTGGATTGCTGATATTGCCTTCACCAGGCAGGTTGCTGAGCATGTTTAAGGTGACATTGGCTGTGGGTTGTGACCTCAGTTGTACCTGAAAGGATGTTTCCGCTCCATTTTCAGAAGTTTCCGTTATTGTCGGCTGGGTAACGGTTACGCCCATTGTTTCACCATTGGGCAGGTCATTATCCAGATTAATCATAGTGAAATTTTGAGTAGCAATGCCTGCGTTTTGGTATATGGCATCGGTGGTTAGGGTGTTGTCGGTTTCCAGTAAGAATTCCAGTTGATATTCCTGATTGCCATCCACAATAGTATCGTCTATGCCCTGGACGCTGATGGGTTGTTCGAAGTTCCAGTTGTCAGCGTTAAATATTATGGGCAGGGTGACGGAAATGGATGCTTCGTCGGCATTAATGCCGGTGATGCGGGCAGTTATTGCCACCTGCGTTCCAATAGTGGGTCGGCTGGTGAGTTTTATAAAAAAATGTGCCGTCTGGCTTTGTTCCGTCGTGATCAATTGATCCGGCGCTCTAATTGTAAATCCCGGTGAGGCAACATTATTGACGTTCCAGTTAGTAGCCGTGACAGAGGCGGATAAGGCGCCATCACTTAGACTAATTTGTACGGGTTGGTCAGCATCCGTGAGATTATCGGTCTGACCTGACAACGAGAGCGTTTGTACGGTATTCCAATTGGTGCTGGTAAACGTCAGGGTTGTGGGGGAAACTGAGATTTCACTGGGTAGGGAACTGGCTATGTTCAATTGAACAACGGCGCTGGGTGGGGCGCTGAGAACCACACTTAAGGTCACCGTATGGCCTGCTTCAGTGGTAATGATACCTTGGGCAGGATATACGAGAATGTCAGGCGTTGTTGTAGCCTCATAAGCACCACGGTCGCAGGTGCCGCTGCGCTGAGCGCCGCGCTGATCGTACAATAGTGTACAACTGCCGCTGTCGATGGCTGCACTGCCGCTGTTCAAAGCGTGGCTGAGTCCCGGGCCGCCATTGTTTGCCAAAGGGCCTATGCCCAGTTGGACTGCAGTGGCGTTGCTGATGTCAGTGGTGTCACTGCCGTTGAGAGTACAATTGGTGGTATCACCAATAAGATTATAACCGGCGGAACTGATGCTGTTGCAATTGGCTGGACTGGCGTTAACCGAATTATTGGCTAAGATGGAATTGCTCAAAGTGAGATTGCCCAGGTTGTATATTCCGCCAGTGCCCATGGTGCTTTGGTTATCCGCTATTGTACTGCTGTGTAACGTTAAGATGCCGGTGGCCTGATTGTTGATGGCGCCACCGTTAACTTGTCCGGTTCCATGGCTGGCGCTATTACCACTAAATGTGGTGTTGCTCACACTGGCGTTACCCATATTGTACAGAGCCCCGCCGCCTTGATTGGCTCGGTTATTATCAGTGACTTGATTATTGCTGAAACTGCTGTTGTTGATTTGCAAACTTTGAGTGGAGTTGCTGTCACCGTAGTAATAAATCGCACCGCCAAAACGCGTGGCACTATTGTTTTGAAACTGGCTGTTGTTGATGTTGACTATGACATTGTTTCCGGCGGTGGCGATGGCGCCACCGATTGTGGCTTGGTTGTTGTAAAACACCACATTGTCGATAGTGAGAACGGCGACCTGAGTGGTGCCGGAGATTCGAATAGCCCCACCGGCACCGGAAGATTTCGCGTGGCCGTTGGTTAAACTGAGATTGGACAGTGTCAAACTTTGACTGGCCAAAAAAATACGCGTGCTGTCACCGCCATCCAATACAGTGGCTCCGGGGCCACTTCCGGTAATCACAATGGCTTTGGTTGAACTGATATTGGTACGATACACGCCCGGTGATACCTGGATTTCATCACCGTCCACCGCGTCGGTAAACGCCGATGCTACGTTGCAATAGGGAGTATCTGCCGGCAAACCGGTGCGCGTGTCATTGCAGTCCAGATCGCTGTTGTTGACCTTCAGAATGGCTGCTTGCGTAGACAATGTGCTAAGGGTAAAGAGTGTGGCGATATAGCATACGACCGCGAACCGGCCCTGTGACAGTTTCATAGTGTGCCCCCGAGTGGCACATTAACTCTTTGTATTGTATAGATTATGTGCCACGGTTGTGTAGAAATCCGATGGTCTGTGATACAGCCACCTTGATGCGTCCCCTTGATCCTTAATATACCGAAAACAGGTGGATCAGTGCAAATTGAGGTAATGTTCCCCTGGGCCGGAATTAAACACCTAAATTTCGCTGAATTTTGTCACGATGTTTTTTAAAAAAAGCCGTACGAGTTCGCGGATTATGTTTCACCGGAGCGGGTAGGGTGGCGGCCAACTCGATGGCTTCCTGTTGTGTTAGTTTTCCGGCGGGTTTTCCAAAATAGTACCTTGCCGCTGCATCTACACCATAAACTCCGCGCCCAAACTCAGCAATGTTCAAATAGATTTCCAAAATGCGCTTTTTACCCACGTTTTTTTCCATAGCCCAAGTAATAATGGCTTCGTGTAATTTTCGCAACGGTGATTTCGAAGTGGTTAGAAAAAGGTTTTTCACAGTTTGCTGGGATATGGTGCTGGCTCCATAGACAAAGCGTCCTTTGCGTAAATTGTATTCCATGGCTTTTTGAAATGCCTCCTCGTCAAATCCATCGTGTTTATAGAAGCGGCTGTCTTCTGCCACTACCACGGAGCGAAGCATTGTCTTTGGAATTTTCGATAGTGGAATGGGATTCCACTGCAAGCTCGGCCAGCCTTTGTTTTGCGTTTGCAAATATTCGTAGTCCATAATAATGCGGGATTTTTGAATCGGACCATGAATAAACTGCTCCCAGTCAGGCATTAAGCCCAGCACAAACCCGGTTTCCACTAATAGCAGGGCCAGCAGGAGAACAGCGCCGATTTTCGAGAAAAAGATCCAGCGATCTACTTTGTCAAACAGTGATTTTATCATGGTCGCAACATACCCATTTTCTATGATTCCGTTCCATTGCCATGCAAATAGTTTACCGGAGACTCAGCGCCGGGCTGATTCATTTCGACTAAACTCTGACGCCGGCGCTGGTGTCATTATGAACAAAAGGAAGTTGTTTTTTGACAGAAATGAGGTGAAAAAGTTGTGAACGATTGGAACAAATGGGTGGCCGTTATTGCAGGAGCTGTGTTGTTTACTGCCAGTTACAATACCTGGGCTGCGGATTGGCAAAAACAACGTCTACTGAATCCCGATACGCAGGATTTGGTTCTGGAGAGAGAAGGCCAGGTGTTTATCTATGACGGAATAAGTGATAAGGATATCGCTGGAGCAATGGACGCTTATTTCGAACGTATAGGTTCGATGATGTTTATAAATACCCAATGGTTCAATCCGAAATCCGGAGTGATGGAACAAGACGACGACTGCTGAACTATTTTTTCCCGGCGGCCAATGCAGCTGCCGGAGCCACCTTGGTCTGCTTGGTTGGCGGTTTTTGCAGTGGCACTACCGGTTTCACGCTCCGGAAAGCACGTGTCAACCATTGTTTGTTCATCACCATGACTATTTTCGGGTAATTTTCTCCAAAGTAGTATTGAGCCGCACATTGTTTCATTACTTCCGGTTCCTCCACGCTGGAACACCCCAGCTCGGCCATTCGGGCTTTAAACGGTGCTTTGGTACCTTTGTGGATTTTCATTGCCTCTTTGCTTAAATGCATCACGAGCCATTTGGATTTATCCATACCCGCCAGTGTGTTACGCACCATTTCAGATATTTTGTTAAACGGTGGCGGGGCGGCTTTGGGGTTTTTCCGCGCGGCGTTCAGTACGTTGGGCCAATATTTGGAATTCAGAAATGTTTCACTGATCAACATGGTCTCTATCGTTTTCAGTAATTCCTCGGCATTCACCATGTCCAGAGCGCCCTTGTCAGCGTGGAGTTCGTCCAATTGCACGCAGCGGCGGGTAAAAAACTCATAGAAGCGACTGAATCCGCTGAAAAACCAGTGGATCAATTGATCTCCAACAGCTCCGCGTTTTTTAAAAGCACGGGCATATAAGGGCCACACATGGCGTAGCTGGTTGACCCAGTTGATAATGGGATTATGACGTTTGGAATATTGAATCAACTTACGCCGTACAGCAATAGCAAAGTACTCCGGCGATAAGGTTTGTGCCAAGGGTAGACCCACGACCAAGGTGTTATGGGACAAATACGGGAAACCATTACGTGGTGTTTTCAGTAATTCTATATTGTAGCTATCGGAGATGACCAGCTTGTGCACTTGCACCAGCTTGTACGCGTCTTCCACTTCTGCAATCACTTGAAAGAGTTCTTGCGCTTTACCCGGTTCAATGGCAAGACCTTCGGGTGTCTGGAATTTTATAGTGGCTATTCGATAACTTATGAAAATGCCGAATGCCATGATCCCCAAGCAAATTCCGATGGTAATCATTGCCGGAATGGAAAGAGGTAAACTCTGGCTCAGAATCAATAATAAACTTCCAAGGACCAGCAGAGGAAAACTGTATAAAAACAGATGACCGACTACGGCCAAGGATATGGACAGGATTTGATACAGGCGCTCGAACCGGGTGGCGAATTGGTACAGCCGTTCGTTCATGGCGTTTTTTATTCGTTGATTCAGTTTTTTCAGCATTGGCATTAGCCTATAGAGGGATAAACATAATAACGGTTTCGGCTCTTCAATCTCCGTGACCCGAGTCACAAATCATATTACCGCCATTAAAACAATAGCTTGGCCTGACGCTGGAAATAGCATCCCTACCGGCTTAGTCGGAAAATTTGCCAATCGTGCCCGCCTGTTATAACTTATCGTTTTAATTTGATGATTCTTTAAAACACCATGACGGAAAAACCACCGGAAAGTAGCCAAATGGCTCGAATGGTGATGAATTTGCTGGATGATTGGAATTTGTCCAATAGTGACAAACTGAGTCTTTTGGCATTTCCAGCATCGATACGTTCTCGATCACTGCACAAATACTCTGACGGTACCCCATTGCCTGATGATCCTGAAGTGCTGAAACGGGCGGAACATCTTATTGGTATTGCTGATGCCTTACGTACCAGTTTTCCACTCAACGAGCAAATGGGTACATTTTGGTTGCACAAAATCAATAAGCGTTTCAGGAATCGAACCCCCATGACCGCTATGCTACAGGATGGTCTCAATGGTATTGTCTCAGTTCGGGTACACTTGGATTGCTCCTATGATTGGGAGATCAGTGTCCAACCCATTGATACGCAGGAATAAAGTTATCATGCGGTGGGGCTGCCGCGGTTAGAATATTCTATGGGCATTATTCGGAGTGTGTCATTGGTTTTGATGCTGGTTGGTCAAGCCTGCACTCAAGGCAGTGCTGTCCAAATAAAACCGATCGACAGTGATGCTTTACAGACGACACCCATTTCCCAGCTTACGGCCCGGGAACGTCGTTTGGCTGCCGCAATAGGGAAAAGCATTCACACTGCATGTGAATCCCATGCTCAGTGTAAAACCGTAGCTCAAGGGTTCAATCCTTGTGGGGGGGTGGGGCACTATCGTGTTTATTCCACTGCAACTACCGATGTTGAAAACCTTCAAATGCTGCTTCGTCAATACAATCAAATTAATAGCTTTTTAAATAAGAAAATGGCTCGTATGGGGGCTTGTGTTATCGTGGACAAACCGGCCACAGTTTGTGTCGCTAATCAATGTGTAACTCGTTCTCCTATGTTGAAGTAAGCCGATGTTGGAGTTAAAACTGTTATTGCTAATTGGCGTAGCTAATGGCGCCCCCATCCTGGTTAGAAAAATACTGGGGCGGCGTTTTCGTTACCCCGTGGATGGTAACGCCTGTTTTATTGATGGTCGGCCCTTGTTGGGTTCATCCAAAACCTTAATCGGTTTGCTCAGTGCCTTGCTGCTCACCCCATGGGTAGCTGTCGTTATAAATTTGCCCATGCAAGTCGGTTGGGTCATTGCCTTTTGGTGTATGGTGGGGGATATGCTTTCCAGTTTTATAAAAAGGCGTGTCGGATTACCCGTACATGCGCAAGCCACAGGGCTGGATCAGATTCCGGAAAGTTTGTTCCCGGCTTTGGCCTATCAGTACCACTATGGACTGAGTCCCGCCGGGTTAGCGCTGGTAGTATTCGGGTTTTTCTTTGCGGAAATATTCTTGTCGCGTTGGTTGTATCGTTGGCGTATACGCAATAAACCCTATTAGTCAGCCGGTTCCACTCAGCGGGAAAAAGTATGAAGGGTAATTTCCGGCCGACAATTAAGGCGTACGTTCACAATGGACGTGCCGGCGCCAACAGACGTGTAACCCTGCAGATTTTTATAGCGCCAGTCGCCTTTGCCCACATAACGGGGGCACTTGGCATCGAGGGTGATTGGTATACCACCGGGCAGGCATATTTGGCCACCGTGGGTATGACCACACAGCATGATATTGAAGTCGGCGTGCGCTGCTTGGCGGAAAATTTCCGGAGTATGGCTTAACAACAAGGATACGTCGCCTTCGGGAATTTCTTTTAAAGTTTTTTCCATGTTGTCGACTCGAAAGTAGTGAGCATCGTCAATACCCGCCAGATAGAAACGGCTGTCGTTTCGATCGATGGCCACGGTCTCGTTTAACAGCATGTGTATGCCCATTTTTTCCAGTTGCGGAACCATGCGAATGCTGTCGTGATTCCCCAATACGCCATAGACGGGGGCATTTATGCTTTCCATGATTATCTTCATTCCATCCATAGCGCCTTTAATGGAACCAAATGTGTTGGCTCGATAATCTCCTGTCAACACACAGATATCATATTGTAAAGACGCGATTCGCCGGGCTAATTCACGTGTGGTTTCAAAATTCATGTCCACATGCAGATCGCTCAAATGCAAAAGCGTGAAATCCTGCAAGCCTTGGGGTAAATGAGGGATTTTGAACGTGTTATGGTTGAGTTTGAAATTAGCAGCATTTTTCACTCCGCGCCAATACAAGCCGGAGAGTTTCAAGCAATAGCGAATTAACGCATGAGTGGAATACCAGTTTTCCGGATGAAAAAAATTCAATCCGCCGCCAAATACCCTGGGATCTGAGGCCACTTCAATGCCCAGGCGCAGTTTCGCATGGGTTTTGCCCAATCTTTTTTCAAGATAGAGCAAATCTTCCGCTAAGTCTTGGTCCAATGAGATGGCCGGGTTTTCAGTTTGCATCTTGCATCATAAGGGTGCACAACAATGGGGCTGTAGGATATGCGCATTTATCACACGTTTCAACATTTTAAATTCAATGGCATTGCACCGAAACAGTGCCGTGCAAATGGTTTGTTACGTCGATAGGTTGTGGCATCGCTTCCGCGTGCATGATACTCTCTAACGCTTTCAATATTCTGAACAATAATAGATTGTGCTGCCCATGTTAAATGAAACGGTTACCGTAGTATTAGCCGGAGGTACCGGCACTCGCTTAGCGCCATTAACTTTGGATCGGGCCAAACCCGCAGTACCCTTTGGCGGTAAATATCGCATTATAGACTTTGCTTTGAGCAACTGTCTCCATTCCGGACTACGACGGATTTTAGTCCTAACCCAGTATAAATCTCATTCTCTACAAAAGCATTTGCGTAATGGGTGGTCTATTTTTAATCCGGAGTTGGGTGAATACATTACAACGGTACCGCCACAAATGCGTACCGGTGAGAATTGGTACGAAGGAACAGCAGATGCCATTTATCAAAATCTGTATCTGATAGAACGTAGTGGGGCACAGTGGGTTTTGATTCTTGCGGGGGATCATATTTATCGTATGGATTATGAACCGATGTTGAAGTTTCACAGAGACAGCGGTGCGGGTTTGACGGTAGCATGCATGACGGTACCTATCGATGAAGCCGGTGCTTTTGGTGTATTAAGTTTGGATGAGCAAAAAAGAATTAATCATTTTGCCGAGAAACCGGAGCAGCCCCAAGCACACCCAACAGAACCCGGTATGGCGTCTGTGTCCATGGGGATTTATGTATTTTCCACGTCGCTCCTCCTCGATGTTCTGCGTCGTGATCATGGACTTGATGATAGCTCGCATGATTTCGGTAGTGACATCATCCCTCATTTATTGGAAGGAGGGCAGGTCTACGGTTACGAATTCGGTGGTAGCGACGGCCGGGTATCCCAGGATCGTTATTGGCGTGATGTGGGCACCATTGATAGTTATTATGCAGCTAATATGGATTTGCTAAAACCGTTGCCCCCTGTCGATTTGTATCAAAGTGATTGGCATGTACGGACCTACGCCGGTCAATATCCGCCGGCAAGGACGGCACCGGGGAGCTTTGGGACTGAAGGTATCTGCATCAATTCCATTTCGTCGAGCGGAACGGTGATTACCGGAGGCAGTGTGCAAAACAGTATTTTGTTCAACAACGTATTTGTGGATGAGGATTCTTTTATAGAGAACAGTTTGTTGTTCGATGGGGTCAAAGTGGGTAAAGGCTGCCGAATAAAAAACTGTATTGTGGACAAGTATGTGAATATACCCGATGGCACCGTAGTGGGGTACGATTTGGAGGCGGACCGAAAATGTTATATTCAGTCGCCCCAGGGAATCAATGTGATCGCAAAAAATCACAAATTTATAAATGAGATAACGATCCCTTGATTATATCTCTAACCGTTATAATAAAATCAGTTTTTTGTTGCAAAGCCCATCTTGTAAATATACGCTTACAACCAACTAACTAAAACTATCTGCTCTGTTTTAGCCCATACTCGCTGCAGGAGTTTCCGTTTTGCCTACATAGGCCCAGGAATAAGGCGGGGGTTTGATTACAAAGGGAAAATATTGACGGGGCTATCAGGGACTTCATCGCAGCTAAGGGGTCACCATCTTGGATGTAAAAAAATCCATTGAGAATACATTGCCATATTTGCGTCGATACGCGCACGCGCTCGTCAGTGATGCGCAGTTGGCTGACGACATGGTGTTTGAGTGTATTGCTTGTCTCACCGACATGACCTATTTGTGGGAACAGCAAGAGGACGGGGCTGCTAAAGCCTGGGTGTTTGGTGTTTTTCATAATTTGCACAACGATTTGATTAACAGTAAGCAACAGCGCCGGTCTTTTTCGCAACACACCGATGCCGCACAATTAAACCTGAACCAACTTACGCCATTGCAGGCCCAAGTATTTCTCTTGGTTGCATTGGAAGGGTTTGGTTATAAAGATGTTGCTACCATATTAAACATTTCCCTAGGTGAACTACTCAATCATATTCACGGCGCTCGTGTATCTTTGCGGGCACAGATGAAAAAGAATCAATTGGTTCCCGCTACATCGGAAGCCGTCTAATGGAAACCACAAACAAGCCCATATCTGTTGCTGAAGTTCACGCATACACTGACGCACAATTAACCGAATCCCAGGCCATTAATGTTGAAGAACGGTTCGTTCGCGAGCCTGGACGTTCGGAGGAAATCCGCGATTATTTACTCATTAACGACAAACTTCACAAGCGGTTCGATTATTTAATTGAAGAGAAGATACCGGATCATATATTGGATGCGTTGTACAGTGGTAAAGCATCGGGGTATTTGCAATCTCATACAGGTAATTCATTGTCACGTTCGCGCAATCTGTTTTCCCTGGAAAGCACTGCGGGAATGGAGTGGTGGTATTCACTGAGAGAGTCGATGTCCTATTACAGTTCTCGTTGGTTACCAAACGCATATTTAGAGCAGCTAAAGAACGTGTGGAAGGGGAAAGAAGCCGAAAATGATGAACCCGCACCACTGAATTTAACAGCACCTCCAGCCCCGGCCAGTCACACGGGACCCAAATCCGCGCAGACCGATGCACACATTGACGTACGAAAAGATGAAGTGCCTGTCATCAAAGATGAAATGCCAGTACACAAAAAAGAAATTCCTGTAGTGGTTCCGGCAGGGGATATTGTGGGCAATAGTGCTGCGCCAGAACCTCCGTACACGGAAAAACCTGAAGCAATAGAATCGCAAGTCTTTCCAAACGTGGAACTAACGGCAGCTTCTGAGCAAGCGCCGGCTGAGTTACACGTAGGGGAACATGACGCGGTTTCCGAACCTGAAACAGTCACCATCATTGAATTAGGACCGCTGCCGGAAGCCATTGAAACCGTAGAAGCTTTGGGTCAACCCGATGCGACTGCAGAAATTCAGTTTGCAGAATCGGTGTTGCCGGCAGATCCGAATTCCACGCCAACGGACAACAATGTTATCGATCTGGATGATGATTCTGTTAAGAATGAAGCTCATGCCCAGGAGTTTGAGGCACCGCTTGGTAGCGAAATAACGATTGGGGCTCAAGAGACCGAAGTACAGGCTGAGACTGAGACCGAAGTGCAGGCTGAAACTGAGACCGAAGTGCAGGCTGAGACTGAGACCGAAGTGCAGGCTGAGACTGAGACCGAAGTTCCGGTGGAGACCGTTCAGGCAGAGGCCGCAGTACAGGCTGAGGCCGAAGCACCACCCGGTACTCGGCAGGATCCTTTGGGACCGACAGAGCCGGTGGAAATTCCGGTGGAAGTAGTTCGCGAAGATCAGAAGAGAGGTGCGAAGGCAGATAACACCGGTGAGAAAAGCCCATACGCTGTTTTATTGGAGCCCCGGCGTATCGTATTGCCGGTCGCAGCTGAGCATATTCGACGGCGACAGGAAGAGCGCGCCTACCGCGATGCAGAAGTTATTGATCATAGCAATAATATATTTGATTCCGTCGGTAAAGCGGTGATGTGGTTAGGAAAGAGCTTTAGTCAAGCTGCGCTTGATCTATGGCAAGCTCTTCGCGCAACTCAGTTGGTACCGGCCATTACTTTTACAGCAGCCGGACTCATTTTGGGGTGGATTCTCAGTGGTGGGGCGGATCAAATGAAAACGGGAGGTTCTAACCTGCAACTGGAACGACTGGTTTTAAATGCCCACCAGTTTTACGCCAAAAACGATCGCTCTTTGATCGAAACTGCGGGCCAACGTTACCAAAATTTGATCTCTTGGCTGGCAAAGCGACTCGGAAAAAATCTTCAAAGTAACGATTTGACAGAGATCGGTTTTAAACGGGTGGGTTCCATCTTGCTGCCTACGGAGGAACAATTTGCCTTATATTCCATTTACGAAAACAGTAAGAAGCAAAAAATCAGTGTGATTATTACTGCCGCCACGATGAGTTCAAAATCAAAACAATGCGTGCAAACATCCCAAGCAATTCCGGTATGTCTTTCCGTGAATGAGGGCTTGAGTTACGCCGTAGCCAGCGATTTAAGTTTAAAGGAAACCCGGCATTTGGCGGATATCATTCAGTACCATTTTTGATCTGAAGAGTTGGCTCATGGTTCGTACTCATAATGTTTGAGGTCTCGCCGCCGGCCGGTGGAACGTTGCACTACCACGCCTTTGACCTCAAAGGGACCATTGAGACTGACGGGGGCGTCTGAGCTGTTTAAGTGCCTGAGTGTGTGTTGCGAATTTTGTCGGGAGTACAGTCCAAACAGTACTTCGCCTTCATACTCCAGAACAGCATACGCACCATCACACAATGGATGGGATGGGTCCACAATAATAATATGGCCGTCGTGGAATTCGGGCAACATGCTGTCGCCAACCACACGTAAGGCAAACGGTTCAGTGGTGTCGGAACAGCCGGGCAGTGCCATGTAATATCCTTCTAATTTACGTTAATCGGTTTGCTGCGGGACAAAGTTTCCTCAGCGACGACGATTGTACTATTCCGGTAATTGTAAATACAGATTGAGTTCTGCGGGCTCCGGGGGTTCGATTCTTTGTCCCGTATATTCGTAGGATTTGAGTTCTTTGATTAGTCGGTGCAGTGATTCCACTGCCTGCGTAGATGGCTCGATGAGTTTTATGCCTGTATCGGTAAAATACGGATTGACGTCAAGTTTACTCCAGATGATACTCGCGCTCATGACCACAGGTTCAATTTTTCCTTGGGCGTTGGGTAATTCCATACTCAAAATAAAGTCTTTATGCACCGCCAAGGGTTTATCACTGATGATCATGGCACCTTCTGTGCTGATATCCACCAAATGACCCAGTAGTTGGCCCGAAGGCTGGGCAAAAACACGCAAATAATACATTAAGTTCCAACGTTCCTGATACCGTACTCGCGCCGGCATGGGATCGGATCTATTCATGAATTTTCCTCAAGTTTTCATCCCCCCGCTGAATATTGTCGTCCGAGCGGACGAGTAATTGAATTTTCTTCTTGGGTTTGGGGGTGGTTGTACAGTAAAACAACAACTTAGAAGTATTTATTCAAGCGCCGGCGAAACTTTATCCGGTCCTCAAGTTCCAACTGACATAGCGCGCTAAAAGAGTTTAAGCCAATGCGTAACTGAGGGAATTGCACTATAATTTACGCGCATTTATACAATGACATAGCTTATGTATGACGATTATTTTGGGTTAAAAGAAACACCGTTTTCCATTGCGCCAAATCCTCGCTTTCTCTTTATGAGCGAACGCCACCGGGAAGCCTTGGCGCACCTGGTCTATGGGGTAAGTGCGGACGGTGGTTTCATCCTGTTAACCGGCGAGGTGGGTACAGGCAAGACAACCATATCCCGTTGCTTGCTGGATCAAATACCGGCTGATTCCAATGTGGCTTTGGTGCTTAACCCGAAGTTGCTGGCGGACGAGCTGTTGGCAACTATATGTGATGAATTGCACATTAAGTATCCGCCGGGCAATACCAGCATCAAGACCTTTATCGATTGTATCAATGAATATTTGTTGGAAACCAACGCTCAAGGCCGTAAAACCGTCGTCATCATTGAGGAGGCCCAGAACCTTACCCCTGATGTTCTGGAGCAATTGCGCTTACTGACCAACCTGGAAACCAATCAACGTAAGTTGATGCAGATCATCATGTTGGGTCAACCGGAGTTGCTGGATATTCTCAGTCAGCCGGAGTTACGCCAATTGGAGCAGAGAATTACCGCCCGGTATCACTTGGTACCATTGTCCCAAAAAGAGACCGTCGATTATGTGGAGCATCGTTTGGGAGTGGCGGGGGCCAGGGAGCGAGATCCCATATTTACCACTACTGCGTTAAAACGAATTTATAAATACACTGCCGGCATTCCCAGGAAAATAAATTTGTTGTGTGACCGTGCTCTGCTGGGTGCGTATGTGCACAATAAGAAGACTGTGGATAGCCAAACAGTGGTCAGGGCGGCTAAGGAAGTTTTTCGCTCCAGTCGCCTGCGGCAATCTCAGGGAGATTCGAAAAATATAGGGCTACAATTGGCTTCGGTGCTGGTGGTGGTATTGGCCGTGGTGAGTATGGGGCTCGCCTTTAAGACGGATATTTTGGCTTTACTGCAGCAGGATTCCTTAAGTCGGGTTTCCGCCGATAGTTTGAAATTGTTGGATAGCCAGCCGGTGGAGGTCAGCAAGTATTATTCATTCAAGGCTATCTTTCGGCAGTGGCAGCATGAGTTTGATTTTGATGGGTCCGATATTTGCCAATATGCGGAAAAAGTGGGTTTGAAATGTTTGCAGAAAAACGGCAATCTTCGTAGTTTACGCCATTTAAACCGTCCGGCTGTACTCACCTTAGTGAATCAAAAAGGTCAAGCTATTTATGTGGCTGTGACGGCTTTGGATAGTCAGTCTGCAATATTATATATTAACGACAATAGGATAGAGATGAAATTGTCGGATGTGGAGTCACGCTGGTTTGGTGACTACACCTTGTTTTGGCGACCGCCCAACGAATACACCGGTGCGGTTTCCCCAGGGGACCGTAGTAAGAATGTGGCTTGGTTAGCGGAACTGTTATCCAAAGTGGACGGGCAAGCAACCACTAAAGGTTCTCAAGCATATAGTGATTATCTGGTGCAACGGTTAAGGGATTTTCAGGTTCAGGCAGGATTGGTGTCAGACGGTATTGCCGGTGCGCAAACCATTATTCATTTAAACACCGCTGCAGGTGCAAAGGTACCTATGTTGATTCAGAAAAAACTTCGCGAATCACCTTTATCGGCACAACCTCATACCGATCCAGTCAGGGAGTATTTTTCAAACCGGATTTCGAAGCAGAACCGCTGGAACAACCGGAACAATAAAAACCATAACGGTCCAAAAGCTTAAGAGGGTCTGCTAGTGTCGTACATTTTAGATGCTCTGAAAAAATCAGAACAGGAACGCGCCAAAGGGGAGATGCCGGATATTAAGGCATTACACAGCAATGCCTATGAGCCTCGCCGTGAAAAACACCCCGTATGGCCCTATGTAATTGGAATCATTTTGTTGCTTAATGTGGGGGTGGTTTATTGGGTAATGTCTCGCCCGACACCCGCGGATGATCCCGAAACCTTGTCGGCTCAGACAACAGAGCCTGACACGGAGACGGAAGCGAATTCAACAACAGAACCGATGGCTATTGCCCCTAGCGTTGCTCAAGTTCGTCAAGAACCGGTTAAACCCATTAAAAAGCCGGTGACAAAACCCTCCGCACTATCTGCATCTACAAACGACAACGTGGTATTTTCTGAGCAACCGCTCAATGTATCTGCTGAGGAGCTACGCCAGGCGCAAAACCCGCAAACCAATTCCGGTTCGGTGGTTTTCGAAAACTCGGGCGCCATTGTTGATGCGGCGGAATTGCCACAACACATTCGAGAACAACTTCCGGCTATTCGTTTTGAAGGTCATGTGTATTCCAGCGTGGCCAAGCAAAGTTCTGTGATGATAAATGGCAGTAAGATGCGGGAAGGGCAGAATATAGGCAGTGATCTTGTTTTGCAGAAAATTACTGTGGAGGGTGCGGTGTTTGCCTTTCGAGGGCACGCTTTTAAATTGGGTGCGTTGCAAGACTGGAATAGTAATAAGTAATTAAACTGAAAATCTCATTGATTTTAAAGAAAAATTACTATTTTGAGATTGGTACCGAGGGTCGGACTCGAACCGACACGGTGTTGCCACCACCAGATTTTGAGTCTGGCGCGTCTACCAGTTTCGCCACCCCGGCATCAGGGCGCCATAGTATAGTGTTGTGACCTCAAGAGCAAGGCGTAATTGCCTGAATTTTGATACTATTGGCCGCCATGCAACGTAGTGACTTCAACTTTGCTCTACCTGAGGAGCAAATCGCCCAATACCCTATGCCTGATCGATCCGCCTCGCGTTTGTTGTGCTTGGACGGAGATAGTGGTCAGTTGCAGGATTCCCAATTTAGACAGTTAGCGGATCTGTTACGTCCCGGGGATTTGCTGGTATTTAATGATACACAGGTAATTCCCGCACGATTATTCGGGCAAAAATCCACCGGCGGCAAAGTGGAGCTGTTGGTAGAGCGAGTGGTTAACCGAAGCCAGTGCCTGGCCCACATTCGGTCCAGCAAGTCGCCCAAAGCCGGTGCAGTGTTGCAATTGGAAGGCGGTATCCAGGCTCAGGTTTTGGATCGCCAAGGCGAATTGTTTCATATTGAAATGCAAGATCACGGTATGGGACAGCGCAGTGTCATCGATTTACTTGAAGCTCACGGTCATATGCCTTTACCGCCCTATATTAAACGGGCCGATGAGGGCGATGATAAAAGCCGATATCAAACGGTCTACGCGAAAAACAAAGGTGCGGTGGCTGCCCCAACCGCCGGGTTGCATTTTGATGAGGTGACGCTGCAAACCTTGAAAGACAAGGGGATTCAACAGGCGTTTGTGACCTTACATGTTGGAGCGGGAACGTTTCAGCCGGTGCGCGTGGATCACTTGGATAAGCATAAAATGCACTCCGAATACATGATGGTTTCCCCGGCGGTATGTGATCGGGTTCGTTCAGTGCGCACTGCCGGTGGTCGAGTGATTGCCGTGGGGACTACGTCCGTGCGTTGCTTGGAATCGGCTTCGCGCAGTGGCGCGATACAGCCCTATGAGGGCGATACGGATATATTTATTAAGCCGGGTTTTCGGTTCAATACAGTGGATGCCATGATTACCAATTTTCATCTGCCCGAATCCACATTACTGATGCTGGTGTGCGCCTTTGCCGGCTATGAACACACCATGAACGCCTACCAGCATGCGGTACAACAAAATTACCGGTTTTTCAGTTATGGTGATGCCATGTGGGTAACACGCCAGGTACAGCAGGGACAATAGGTGCTATCTCAGAAAATTCATCTGACCTTGGTTTTACCCGGCTTAGCCGGGTTGAGTCCGGAGGCGCAACAAGTCCTGGGGACGGCTGTGCCTGATTGTCCGGGTTTAAGTCATTTACTCAGTATTTCCCGCCGACACCGTGGGCAACACTCCCTGGAGCAACAACTACTTAATTGGTTTGCCTGGCCTGCATCCATGGATTGTCCGCTGGCTGCGTTGGAAGTTCGGGGAGAGTTGCCTCAGGCCTACTCAAAGGATGCCTGGTATATGAAACTGACACCGGTGCATATGTTGGCGGATCGGGATCGTTTGGTTTTATTGCCGGGAAAGGAACTCTCTCAAACACAAAGCCAAACCCTGTTTGGAACAATGAATCAACTCTATGCGAACGAACCGTGGCAGCTTCTTCGAGGCCAGTCCGGTGCTTGGTATATTCAATCCAAGCAGGTATATGATGTGCAAACGACGGCGTTAGGGCAGGCTATGGGAGCGGATTTGAACCAGTGTATGCCTCAAGGGCCGGATGGTGCTTACTGGCGTTCGGTGATGACTGAAATGCAAATGCTCATGCATCAGCAATTGTTACTTGAACCGCGACAGGCAGATAGTTATCCCTGTAACGGTGTGTGGTTGTGGGCGCAGGGTATTTTGGGGGCGGGTCCGTCATTGCAGTCATCGTGGACACAGGTTTATGGCGACCACGCTTTACTGCAGGGTCTGGCGACGCTAACAGATACCCCCTTGGCATCCTTGCAACAGGCACAGTCATGGCTACAACAATTACAGCAGCCTTGCTCCATAAACGCCGGTCGACATTTATTGGTGTTGCCCGCACTGCCGTCACTGAATGGGGCGAGCCTGTCAAATTGGGGGGGCTTACTGCAGCAATATGACGAGCAGTGGTTCTGCGGTGTGGATCACGCTGTACAAAAAGGAGCCATCGCCAGTGTGTGTTTGTGGACCGCTGCGGGACAGGAATATCATTGCAAACCCAAACGGTGGCAGCGGATTCTTCCGCGACGGCGCCGGCTTTGGTATGAATACATGACAAGCTTTTGATAATTCGGCTAAACTAGGGCGGTGTTTAGAGACGATGCAGTTATTCCAAATGCGGTAATCAAAAACAACAAGCAATATGAGGCACTGATCTAATGGACATGATTCTGGAAGCAGTGAATAAGGTCAACGGCATCGTCTGGGGTGTTCCCATGCTGGTGCTCATTTTGGGCACAGGTTTCTTTCTAATGGTGGGTTTGCGTTTCATGCCCATTTTTCGCCTCGGTTATGGCTTTCGCATGTTATGGCGCGGTCGTACTGCCGCTGGAGAAGGGGACATCAGTGCGTTTAATGCTCTGATGACATCATTGTCGGCAACAATCGGAACCGGAAATATTGCCGGGGTTGGGGTAGCGGTCTTCGTGGGTGGACCGGGTGCTCTGTTTTGGATGTGGTGTACCGCCTTGGTGGGGATGGCGACCAAATACGCCGAGGCCGTCTGCGCGGTTCGTTTTCGTGATGTGGATGAAAATGGTAAACACGTGGGTGGACCGATGTATTACATCAAGAACGGCCTGGGAGAAAAATGGCTCTGGTTAGGAGTGTGTTTTGCCGTTTTTGGTGCTATCGCCGGGTTTGGAATCGGCAATACTATCCAAGCGCATTCGGTTGCCGAAGCCATGAACGCCAACTTTGGTATCGCGCCGGCATACACCGGGCTGGTACTTATGGTATTGGTCAGTTTGGTGTTGATAGGCGGAATCAACCGCATTGCCGAGGTGGCGGGTAAATTAGTCCCTTTCATGGCAATTGCCTATTTGACGGCCGGTTTAGTGGTGTTGGTCTTTAACGCGGACAAAATTCCCGGTGCGTTAGCCTTGATTTTTCAAAGTGCGTTTACCGGTACAGCGGCTCAGGGCGGCTTTGCCGGCGCAGCCATCTGGTTGGCCATACAACAAGGCGTGGCTAGAGGCGTATTTTCCAACGAGGCGGGATTAGGCAGTGCGCCTATTGCGCACGCTGCTGCCAAAACCGATAATCCGGTGCGTCAGGGTACCATTGCTATGTTGGGAACCTTTATAGACACCATTATCATTTGTACTATTACCGGCTTGGTGATCATCATCAGTGGTTTGTGGACCGGAGGGCAGTCCGGGGCACCGCTATCATCCGCGGCGTTCCAAGCGACTTTACCGTTTGCCGGTGGTGGTACTATTGTGGCATTGGGTATGGCCTTGTTTGCCTTTACTACCTTGTTGGGCTGGAGCTATTACGGCGAGCGCTGTGTGCAATTTCTGTTTGGGCCAAAATCCGTCATGCCGTTTCGACTGTTGTGGGTGTTTGCGGTTCCCGTGGGTGCTTTAGCCGAAATAAAGCCCTTGTGGTTAATTGCGGATACCTTGAACGCTTTGATGGCCATTCCCAACTTAATAGCGCTGTTGCTACTCAGCCCGGTCATATTTACTCTGACCCAGGAATACTTTGCGGACGAAAAGCACCAGAAGGATTAAAGCCTCCACCGTCACACCACAGCCGGTATCTCGCGCCGCCTAAAAATACAACGAAGCACCGTTGTTTTTTCGAGTTGCAATGAGCCGAACAGAACGGGGGCATTGGGTATTCCCCAAATGCCCCCCACCGTTGAGGCGAAAGAGTTGGGGCAACTACCGCAAATCCAAAATACTGCCAAAATGTGTATGGCCGGTACTACCGCCATTCAAATTGGTTAAACTTCCGGAGTCGCGGTCTTGGTAATAGCGTTTCAAGGTTTCCGTCATTACGGGAAACGCCAATTCATCCCAGGGTATTTGGTCGTGTGTGAATAACCGGGTGTCCAGGCTTTCGCTACCTGGACTGAAGTCCAGGTCTTGCAGTTGACCGCGAAACAGAATGTACACTTGGTCGATACGCGGGATATTGTAGACAGCATATAAGCGTAACCGCAGCACTCGGGCATTGGCTTCTTCCAGTGTTTCCCTGGCAGCCGCGGCATCGGTACTTTCCTGGTTTTCCATAAAACCGGCCGGCAAGGTCCAGAGACCGTAGCGTGGTTCTATAGCGCGTTTGCACAATAAAATTTTGTCTTCCCATTCGGGAATACAGCCGGTGACAATTTTCGGGTTTTGGTAATGGATAAGACCGCAATTTTGGCAAATATAGCGGGGCAGATTATCGCCATCCGGAACTTTAAAGCTCACGTCTGCGCCACAATCACTGCAAAATTTCATTCTTGGGCGGTCTTGCGTTTTTTAAATGCGTGAATCACGTACTGGTATTCAAAATGAACCGTAAACTGATCATACATCCATCGGGTTATGGGCGGCTTACCGATAGCGTCGATGACTTGCAGAGGTTCTCCAAATTTTGCGGTCACCTCATCCATGCTCATCCCTCGATCAGGTAACACCACAGAAGGATCGGAGTCTGCGTCCGGGATGGACAATACATCGGCCATAGTATTCATACTGCCGAGTAGTAAGCCCAGCAACACAAACCATTGGATTTTCTTTTTCATTGTTAGCATATCAGCCCCTATATTGGCGGACAGTATGGATATAATAACGCAAAAAGCGTAAATTCCCATCTCTTGATGCTGTGATGGTACTGATATACCTCCCCGCGTTCTAGGAATAATAAATTTCTTTTAATTGTGCCAATATTTCATCGATTCGCTGTACCAAAAAATCTCGTTGTGATTCGGTTAAATCCCGTACCAAATACAAGATTAATTGAATGGTTTGTTGCTCGTTAATTCGTTGTACGGTGGCGTATTTTTCCGTCCAGTATCTGTCTGGGGAAATCAATAATTCTTGCATAATGGATCCAAAATATTCCGGATCATCGCGAGCACTCAGCGCAACTCGGAAGTTTTCCTGCCAGTGCAATCGGTGTTGTATCCACAATTGATTGGCAGGGCGCAAACGCAAACTCCATTTTTCAATGGCTCGTTGTTGTGAGGCAGTCAATTCGCCCACCCAATAACGGGCTTGATCCGCGAACTGGTGGCTGCGCAATCGAGCTTGTTGGCGCACACTGGGCAGTACATATTGTTCCCGTAAACTATTATTTTGTTGCACCAGATTACTGAATAACTCCTGCAATTGCTCTTCCGAGGCGCTTTGTAACAAACGAGTGATATGGGGCGTGGTTTTCGCCACAATATGTGTCCAGTATTGTTCGTAAGCGTCAATTATTTGCTGGATTCTTCGTCCATCCAGATTATCCAGTTCCTCCCTGATCTGAGTAAGGGTATCGATATAACGGGGAATCTGGGTTTGTTTATGCCAGCTCAAATTGGTTTGTATATAGGCGTTGAGTAGATCGGATTGATCCTGGTCCAAAGTGACCAGATCACTTAAATACCACGGTATTATCCAATCCAGATATTTATAGCTGGTTTGGGTGGAGCAGGCCGTTAACGCCAAAACCAAGGCCATGCTGACTACGAAGCCTTTAACGCTGTTAGAGGTTACAGGCAAAGGTGTGCTTACGCATTGACTGCGCTGCAAATTGAGAACATTTTTTAACCAATTGATAATAAACGAATAAATATTTAGCATTTACTGGTCCCGATATTGCAGTGGGTTCGTATCCGCAGTGGGTAAAGCTGTATTATATTGCACATCCAATGCCGGATCACCCATTGGCGGCCTGTATGATCCTCTATTTGTGAACCGAGTCTGAAGCAGGCTATACTGAAACCCTGAAACCACAGTTTGGGGGCATCCTGTGAAACGTTCTGTGAAAAATAGGAATTGGAACTTATCTGCGGCACTGGTGTTGCCATATGCATGGAGTTTCCTGGTTTTTATACTATTGGTTTCCTGTAGCGAGCAGGCGAACACTCCACTTCGCGCCCAGCAAACTTTCTCGGCCGCTGTAGCAGGGGATCTGGCCGGCATCACGGAACGAGTTTCCATCCATACCGATTTAAGCCAAGCTAATAACAATAGCATCAGTTCGGATATTAGTGCGGACGGTCGTTTCATCGTCTTTGACTCCATCGCTAATAATCTAGTTCCCGAGGACAATAACGCGGTTTGGGATATTTTCCTGCGCGACCGGCTTACCGGAACCACAACCCGTTTGAGTCAGGGAATGTCTGCTGAGGCCAATGGCAACAGTTACTTTCCAGCCATAAGTGATAACGGTCGTTTTGTGGTTTTCAGTTCCGATGCCAATAACCTGGTGCCGGATGATACCAATGAGACGGCGGATGTCTTTCTTTTTGATTTATTGCAACAGCAATTGACCCGAATCAGCGTATCTTCCACCGGTGTAGAGGCAGATGGCAAAAACACAGTCCCCATGATCAGTGCCACGGGCGATTTTATTGTGTATCAATCGGTGGCTACCAACCTGATTGACGGACAAAGTTTGTCAGGGATAGAGCAAGTGTATTTATATCATCGCAGCAGTGGTGAAACACAATTAATCAGCGCGAGTAATGGTATACCCGGAAACGGTAGCAGTACCCACGCGTCTATCAATGCGGCGGGCACCTTGGTGGTTTTCGATTCGGCGTCGGATAATCTTCTCAGCGGTGATAGTAATGGCGTGGAAGATATTTACATGAAAAATCTGCAAACCGGTACCTTGGTTCGAATCAGTGACCCGGTAGCAGGGCAGGCAAATGGCGGTAGTACCACCCCGTCTCTCAGTGCCGACGGGTCGGTGGTTTTGTTTCAGTCCAATGCCACGAATTTGGTGGATGGAGACACTAACGGCTTTCGCGATGTTTTTGCTTATCCAATCGACACGCAACAGTTGGAACGTGTTTCCGTCAGCAGTAGCGGTGCACAAGCCGCTAATTACACTTTGGGACGCCCGGACGTCAGTGCCGATGGTCGTTATGTTGTGTTTTATACCGCTGCCGCTTTGGAGACAGGAAAGAATCCTCTTACATGGGACATATTTCTGAGAGACCGCATCAATGCCAGTACGTCTTTGGTCAGCATGAACGATCAATCTATTGCCGGTGACTTCAGCAGTTTCGAGCCGGCTATTTCCGCCGGTGGAAACTATGTTGTATTCGGTTCCGAAGCGGAGAATCTGGTCAGTGACGATAATAACGGAGTATGGGATATCTTCTTGCGCATCATGATCGATGCAAATCAATTACCTGTGGCGGCGGCTGGTGCGGATCGTAGCGTTTATGTGGGGGAAACGGTGCAGTTAGACGGTTCCACTTCCTCGGATCCGGATAACACCGGCCCGTTGCAATTCCAATGGACTCTGGATTCGGTACCAACTGGAAGTTCGGCCGCCTTGCTGGATGCTTCGACTGCAACGCCGACTTTTTTAGCCGATGTTTCCGGTGAGTATATTATCTCTTTAAACGTCAGTGATGGTTTGGATCAAAGCGGCGATCAGGTCATTATTACCGCCAACGAAAATCTACCTCCCAATGCGGTGATCAGCGCCAACGTGATATCAGGATCCAGTCCTTTAACCGTGGTTTTTTCGGCACAAGGCAGCAGTGATCCGGAGGGTTCCCGTTTGAGTTATTCCTGGGATTTTTCCGATCCGGCCAATGGGAGTAACTCCGCAGATCAAGCGCAGGTATCCCACACTTTTACCAGGCCAGGTACTTACACAGTGAGCGTGGCAGTGACGGATGCTTTGGGGAATAGGGATACCGCCAGTGTCACGGTTCAGGTTGAAGCGGCGGCTTTTGCTCCCGGCGCCGATGTAACGACAGGGGCAGCGCCTTTGACGGTACAGTTTTTTGCGAACAGTCCCTATCCCCCTAGAGACAGTATTCACTATCTTTGGGATTTTGGAGACGGCGGTACGTCCACTGAGATGGATCCTGTGCATACCTATGAGTTTGAGGGGACGTACGAGGCTCGGGTTACCATTAGTGACGGGCGCAACAGCATCACCGGTTCCATCACCATTACGGTTACTTCGGCAAGGCAACAAATCACCCTGCAAACGGGTTTCTTACGCGTGGAATCCGACAGTGGAAAAATCAAATGGGTGGCTCAATTTTCACTGGAAAACCCGTTGGCAGCGGATAGCGTGGTGCAAGTGCATGTGGATGGGATATTGATTTTTTCGCAACCACTGGCCAGTTTTCAATCCGTAAGCGAAACAGTATATGTGTACAAGGATGGAAGTACCCGATTGCAGTTGGATCTGAATACGGGAAACTTACGATTGCGACGATCCAATCTGGATCTTGGTTTGTTCGACCCGGGCAATGGGGTGGAGATAACTGTGGATTTTGGGCGGCAGTGGGGGTCGGAGCTGATTTCAGTTCGGGAGATAAGCTTGTGTTCACCTTGTAGGGAGGAGCGCAAAGACGATTCTGATGATCATAACGACTCGTCCAACTCGTCCACGCAGTATACAGAGGTGCAGTCATTTACCGGTTCGAAAAAATCGAAGTCTTGCGCGTGCTCCAACCGCGAACACCGCCACGATAAAAAGAAGAAGGGCGAGTCCGACCACGACGATTCCGCTCATGAGACTGATGAGGAAATTGACAATAAACATCGTTACGAGAATTGTGAGCGGGTGTGGCAATATCGCCTGATGCGAACCCATGCAGATGATAATGAGGACTCTAATCGTCATGACGAGGACCACGACCGTGACAGTGACCGGGATCACAAGCGGAGCGATAGTGAACGGGCGTTATCCGAGAAAGATGGTGGTCTTGGTTAAAGCTTTTGCTTTAAAGGCCAACCAGTGATTTGGCGTTGTGTATTGCTTCTTTTGCAGTTTGATGGATGAGATTCAAGGAATCAGCCGACAGCTTTAAAGTCTTATAGCTGGGGCTGTCTTCTGGTTTTCCTTCACCGTTAGAGTCGTTGAGACTAAGCAAGGCGGCCAGTTTGAGAATATGAGCGCTGGTTTGGTGTGCGCTGCAATGCTGCGGGGCGTGATAACAGCCTATAGGAGCATGTAGTGCTTCGGACGTACGCCACTTTTTTAGCAGGGCGGCTGATATTTGATTGCAGCTGAATCCCAGAGTCTGTTGTTCCTCCTCAAAACCACCTTTGCCTTGTAGCAATGCAGCAGCTTGATCGGGTGCATATAAAAGCAGGATGAGTTTGCCGATGGGTGTCAGTAAACCGGCGGTAAAAAGTTGGGCAGAAACCGCTGCTTCACCACATTGCTCCGCCACGCTTTTTGCGTAGCAGGCAAAACGTATGGCATCGTTCCAAAATGTGTTCATGTCCATGAGTTTCTCTGGGACACCAAAAAATATTCGAGTCACCGAGCTTGCCAACAATAGTTGCTGCAATGAATCAATGCCAATGATGGCGATGGCTTCGCGCACCGTGTCCACCGATTGTTGGCGTCTGTACCAGGCACTGTTGGCCAGTTCCAGGGTGCGAGCTGACAATCCCGGTTCATGACTAATAATTGAATTGATGATTTTTAACGACTTGTTTTGCGCCACGGCGTCATTAAGTCGAACAATCGCTTCAGGTAATGAAGGCAGTTCCGGGTTGTCGATTAACTCCTGCAATTGCATACATCAAACTCCTTCTGATGCCGTCGATATTCGAACGTGTGTGTCGTTGGTTTGTGCCTATTTAGTTTTGCTCAACAGTTTTTCCACATCCGTTCGAACTGAATCACTGGCAGCCAAGTATCTATTTATCAGTTTAGATAAATTTTTTACCAGTGATTGTAATTTTTCCTGTTCTGACAATAATTTGGGATTATGGGTGGCAGCTCGCGCAATGGCATAGATTACGGAAGGAGTCGTGCCGTACAATGTACACAACTTATCCAATTTTTGTTGGCCCAATCCTTCGATACCTCGTTCAAATTTTGATAGGGCACCTTTATTTATGCCGGTCATGTTTTCAATGTCGGTTAAACTGAGACCGCGTGCCCGTCGCAGCGCAAGAAGAGTTGCTCCTACCGTCATAGTTTTACTGAAGCAACTGTAGTGCCAGGTTGAGTTAATCTCAACCTGTGAATGTAGTATATGGGGAAGGGGTGGTAAGAAACCGTCGCGCCTGTGAAAGGCTTTAACATATCCGAGTGTTGATGCTGTCTTTCATGGGCCAGCATTTTGATTTATTTTAATGGAAAAAGCAATGCTGACTGTTTTGGTGTGGCATTTTGGGACGATTATAACCTCAGAGGACTGCAAGTCAGGTGACGCTGTTTCCGGTGTATATATTAACTGATGTTGGGAGTGGCCGATGGAAAGTTAATTGGAGTACCGTTTCAGGACGCGGCAGTGCGATCATCCCGGTCCTTTGTGATTAACAACCGGACTAATTTATCTTGGGGTAGAGGTTTGCTCAATAGAAAACCCTGAACGATATCGCAATTCTTATTGCGTAAGAATTCCAGTTGTTGTTTGTTCTCGACTCCTTCGGCAATGACTTTTAGATTCAAACTGTGTGCCATGGCAATAGTCGCGGCAACAATGGATGAAACGCTGTTGCTATGAGGCAGTTCTTTAACAAACGACTGGTCTATCTTTAAATAGTCAATGGGGAATCGAGTTAAGTAACTGAGCGAGGAGTAGCCGGTACCAAAATCGTCAATGGCGAGTTTTATGCCCAGTTGCTTTAGTTCCTGCAGAATATTAAACGTTTTATCCAAGTCGCTCATGACAGTGTCTTCCGTGATTTCCAGTTCCAGTATTTCAGAACTGATTTGTTTCTCCAACATGGCTTGGCGAATTTTCTCCACCAGGTTGCCTGTATTGAAATGATGTGCGGAGATATTGATGGCGACACGAATCAGGGGTATGTTGTTTTGGATACGGTTGTGTATTTGTTCAATGGTTTTGGATACTATCCAATTCCCTAAGGGCACCATCAGGCCGGTGTTCAATGCCAGGGGTAGAAACTTATCCGGTGTCAACAATCCCAGCTTGGGGTGGTTCCAACGAACCAGAACTTCAGCACATACTATGGTGTTTGTTTGTAACTCGAATTGAGGTTGATAATACAGTTCCAGTTCGTCTTTTTGAAATGCGTGTCGTAAATCGTTTTCCAGAACCAGTTGTGACAGGGTGGTGGCATCTATATCTTTTGAGTAATACAGGTAGCCGCCTTTGCCCATAGATTTCGCATGATACATGGCCGATTCCGCATATTTCAATAAATCACCTGCGTTACGACTGTCGCTGGGAAAAAGGGCAATGCCCAGGCTGGCAGTTATATTGATCTCATGGCCGCCGATTTTGAAAGGCAAAATAACCGCATTTAGCAGCGACTTGGCCAGTGGATTCACAATGTTGACCATATTGTTACTGGTTGGGATGTCGGACATGATTACAACAAATTCATCACCACCAAAACGCACCAGGGTATCGGTTTCGCGTATACAATGTTGAAAACGTCCACCCAGCAGTTTTAGTATATTGTCTCCTGATGATTGCCCCAGGGAGTCGTTAATTGCTTTGAAACGATCAAGATCAATGAGCAGGATGGCGATCTGGGTGTGATCCCTTCTGGCCCGCTGCATGGCTTGTTCCAGCCGGTCTGATAATAGTTTTCGGTTGGGTAAACCTGTTACCGAATCATAGTTGGTTTGCCGATAGACCCTGTCTTCCCAATCGGCATTGGTCAGGGCGACGGCGATTCGGTCCGACAGTTCCCGAGCGTGCTGGAAATCATACTGATCAAAATCCACTTCTTCATTGTATGCAACCACGGCGGTGGCATGCAGTTCATTTTTCAAATAAATGGGGAGCATGACCAGGCATCGTGCACCCTCATAACTAAGATCCTTTAGAAACAGAGGGAATTCGTTTGTGTTACGAACAAAAATGTAACGGGGATTACGTTGCAGCAATTCGGTTTCCGCAGTGCTGAGGGCGACGCTGGCGTGATAGATGGATATTTTGGCCGCTTCGTTGTTTAGTTGCGTACTGGTTCTATAGATCAAGCTTTTGTCAGCTTCCGTAATATCTTTTATTCGATCCATTACGGTTTCGACAATATAGTTGGCATCCAGCGAGGAGAGCATGATCCTGTCAATTTCAGCAACGATCTGTAGACTTTTGAACTGCGTGTCCAGTTTTTTTGCCATTTTGTTAAAGGACTGTGCCAGGTCTTCAAACTCATCACCACTGTGAATTTCCACATTCGCGGTGAATTTGCCTTCGGAAATCTCTTGTGTCCCTTGTTTCAGTTTTTCCAAAGGAATGAGGCTTTTCCGAATCTGATGGCTGCTCAACAAGCCAACTAGTAATATGGACAGCGCTATCAAAGGTGGAAACAAGTTTTGAAATCGTTTTAGAGGTTTTAGTATGCGAGCTTTGGGGGTCGACAACACAATGGTCCAATCCGGGCTTTGGAAAGCGCCTTTGAGAAACAGCGGTCGGACATAGGCGGTGTATTCCATATCACCATAATCCCAATCAAAGGAAGAGTGGGTCTGCGCTGCAGATAACACGGCCGGTGTTTGATCCTTTATCAGTTTAATATTGTTTGTACAGAATAGAATTTTGTACAAATGATCGAGAATGCATACTTCCGTGTCCGAGGGCAAAAAGTGATCGATATCCCAAAGATAAGATGAGCTAATATGGGTAACCAGTAATTGGCGACCGGGGTTAACTTGTTTTATTAAGTAAAATTCTCTGTCACCGTTCTCATTGATCTCCGATACCAGTACATGGCCGCCACTACTCAAACGGTTATGTTCACTTATGGATAAAGGTGGTAAATCCGGTTTGTCCCCCAAGAGTTGCCAGCTTTTACCTTTCTTATGTAAGCTGATATTGCTGAAGAGCCGGTCCAGGAGACGGTCTTGTTGTATTTTCTTTTGTATTGTACTTTGCTCGGATTCATTTGTTATTTGCAAAGTATTGAAGCGGTCCGTGACTGTTGCCATGTTTTGTAGTTTTTCAAATAAACGCAGTCCAATGGCTTTACTGCTTTGGTGCAAAAACTGAGTGCTTTGCTTATCAATAAGCACACCGATTTGTTTATAAGTCATTAAGGTGAGTACGCTTACAGGAACCAATGCGGATAAGACGAACAGAATAAACATTCGTCGTGTGACTTTGCTTTGGAATAGCGTGATGTTAAAGCGCATGGCTGGAATACTAGTAATCTGAGGCCAAACCTATGTATTTTCCATTATTGGCCCTGACAATATCGTCCAAGGCACGTTGAGCGGAAAAATTGGAGGATGTGACACCATCTTTGCCGACGCTGTACAGATCATAGTCGGAATTGACGGGATTGAGATTGCGATCTTTTCTTAAAGGGCCAACACCGGTGGTGACGGTGCTTATATTGAGGTAGCGGTAATTGTTACCCCATGGGTCTTGGTAGGTGTCAAAGCCTATATCTGTCAGGGAATTCGGGAAACTGCTGGTTTTGAGATAATATTGTTCGATCGCTTGGGACACTTTCACTAAATCCGCTTTGGCAACAGCGATATTGCTGCTGTCCACATAGTCCTCGTAGGCGGGGATGGCGAATGCCACAATAATGGCCATTATGGCCAAAACTATCATTAGTTCAATTAAGGAAAAACCTCTGGACATCATAAAATCCCAATAAATAGAAAAGCTTAGAACGATGATGGTTGGCAAGCTCCAACGAACCGGTGGCCGCCGGTTCTGTCACGTTTTCTTATTTCATCAGTTCTAATAACGGATATGTGAAATAAATCTTAAGTGGTATCTGGGATCGGAGGTCGAATAATGAAATTTATTGAAAACAGATAGTTAACGGCTCTTCTATTTTTCTTGAAGTCGGGGAATGAGCATGGCCAGGTTGCAAGGGGAGGTTCGGTGATCCAACTGAGCTTCGATTAACTCATCCCAGGCGGTGGTGCAGGCGCCGCTGGAACCCGGCAGGCAAAATACATAAGTACCGTTGGCTACCCCCGCCAGGGCGCGGGACTGTAGCGACGAGGTTTTAATGTCGCGATAGGAGATGGAACGGAACAGTTCGCCAAAGCCTTCGATGGTTTTGTCTAATAATACAGCAATAGCTTCAGGTGTGCCGTCACGACCGGTGACGCCGGTGCCGCCTGTGCTCACAACGACGTTGACACCGGCCGCTGCAATCCAGGCAGATACCACGGCGCGAATCTGATAAATATCGTCTTTGACAATTTGTTTGTCAGCCAAGTGGTGTCCGGCCTGTTGCAGACGCTGAACCAGAAGACGACCGGATTTGTCATCCGCATCATTTCGCGTATCAGACACAGTGAGAACGGCTATGTTTAGCGGGATGAATTCTTTGCTCATGTTATATTCCTGGTCGGAGTCGTTTATTATACGCGCTTACACGCAGATAAAACCAGACAGACAAAACCAATCCGGCAAAATAAGGAAGTACGGAGCGTATGGAATTTACCATTGTTCGCAGGAAAACCGGCAATAAAAATATAGTCTTAGATTCGCACCCGGTATTGAACCGGGTGTATCAATCACGCCAGGTGGAATCACAACAGGAATTGCAATCTTCACTACAGCAGCTGTTGCCCCATGAGGCTTTGGGTGGCTTAAGCGCAGCAGTTGCGTTATTACGCCAGGCATTGGATCAACAACAGCGGGTGTTGGTGGTGGGGGATTTTGATGCCGATGGTGCCACCAGCACCGCCGTGGCTGTACGGGCCTTGCGATTGTTTGGTTTGACATCAGTGTCTTATTTGGTACCCAATCGGTTTCATTTTGGCTATGGTTTGACAGAGGAAATCGTTGATCTGGCCCGGGATTATACGCCGGACTTGATCATAACGGTTGACAATGGCATCTCCAGTCACGCAGGTGTGGAACGGGCAAAGGCCTTGGGGGTTAAAGTGTTGGTGACGGACCATCACTTGCCCGCAGCAACCTTGCCGTCGGCAGACGCTATTGTGAATCCCAATTGTATGGGCGATGCATTTCCCAGCAAGTCTCTAGCCGGGGTGGGTACTATATTTTATGTGATGTTGGCCTTAAGAGCGTCACTGAGGGAGTGCGATTGGTTTCGTCAAAAAGGGCAAGTGGAGCCTAATCTGGCGCAACTTCTGGATCTGGTGGCTTTGGGTACGGTTGCCGATGTGGTCGCGTTGGATAGGAACAATCGAATTTTGGTGGCGCAGGGTTTGGCCAGAATACGAAAAAACCGCTGTTGCGCCGGGATTCAGGCATTGATCCAGGTGTCCGGTCGACGTCAAAACAGTGTGGTGGCTGCGGACTTGGGTTTCGCCCTCGGGCCTCGTTTGAACGCAGCGGGACGCATGGAAGATATGTCCATCGGTATCGAATGTTTGTTAACGGATAGTCCGGAGCAGGCCTTGGCCTTAGCGCGGGAGCTGGACCGCTTAAACCAGGATCGCAAACAGGTCGAATCGCAAATGAAGCGCGATGCGATGGAATGGTTGCAGGACATGCATCTGGGGGAGGAGCAGGATTTACCTTTGGGTCTGTGTTTATACGACGGTGCCTGGCATAAAGGGGTTATCGGAATCCTGGCATCAAGAATCAAAGATGAAGTGCATCGACCGGTGATTGCTTTTGCTGATGTGAGTGATAAGCCCCAAAATAGTTTAATTCAGGGATCGGCTCGTTCCATTAGCGGCGTGCATATACGCGATGTGCTGGATGCGGTGGCGGCTCGAAAACCTCATTTGTTGAAAAAATTTGGCGGCCATGCCATGGCGGCCGGATTGACTCTGGAGCGGCGGGCCTATGAGGAATTCTCCAAAGAGTTTGCTGCTGAAGTGGGGCGCCATATCAGCCCTGCTGACATCGGCCATACTGTAATGACTGATGGCGAGTTACCGCTGGAGTATCTGAACCTGGAACTGGCTCGCCTGATTAAGTTCGGTGGTCCCTGGGGACAGGCTTTTCCGGAACCGCTGTTTGATGGTGAATTTGAATTACTGGAACGGCGGGTGGTGGGTGAAAAGCATCTAAAATTGAGATTGCGACCCAGTCAAGGTAAAACAGAGTTGGATGCGATCGCTTTTGGTGTGACCGATGAACACTGGCCTTTGCAAGTGCAAAAAGTGTTACTGGTCTATCAATTGGGAATCAATGAATACAACGGCAAAGTCTCCTTGCAGCTGTTGGTGCAACATATTAGGCCTCTGGAAGGGGGGCGCCCTGCCGGGACCGCAGTAAGGCGGGAAACCCTTGAGACGGTTTAGTGGTGTGTGCAAGCCTTTATGAATGCAGCGCGCTGGTGTATGATTGCCCGTTTTTGTTATTGACGATATCACTATGATAGAAACTGCATTAATTCATGCGCGTATTAAAGATATGACCGCCAGGGTGGATGCCCTGAGGGGGTATCTTTGACCTGGATACTAAGAGCGAACGGCTGGTTGAAGTAACGCGGGAGCTGGAAGACCCGAAAATATGGAACGATCCGCAAAGAGCTCAGACATTGGGCCGGGAACGTGCCCAACTGGAAATTGCTGTTACCGGCTTGACCCGCTTACAAAAAGGTTTGCTGGATGCCTCGGAGTTACTGCAACTGGCCGATGAGGAAGGGGATGAAGATACCGTAAACTCGGTGGTCGCCGATTTGGATTCCTACGAGACAGAATTGGATTCCTTGGAATTTCGCCGCATGTTTTCCGGTGAAATGGATGCGAACAGCGCTTTTTTGGATATCCAGGCGGGTTCAGGCGGAACCGAAGCGCAAGATTGGGCGGAAATGTTGCTGCGTATGTATTTGCGCTGGGGTGAAAAGCGTCGCTTCAAAACCGAATTGATAGAGGTTTCCGAAGGGGAGGTGGCGGGTATCAAAAGTGCCACAATTCGCTTTGAAGGAGAATATGCTTTCGGTTGGTTGCGTACTGAGACGGGAGTACATCGGCTGGTACGAAAATCTCCTTTCGATTCCGGAAACCGCCGCCATACTTCTTTTGCATCGGTATTTGTATCGCCTGAAGTGGATGATGATATTGATATTGAAATCAATCCCGCCGATTTGCGCATCGATGTATATCGCGCCTCCGGTGCCGGTGGTCAGCATGTTAACCGTACCGAATCGGCTGTGCGTATTACCCATATACCCACCAATGTCGTGGTGCAATGCCAGAACGATCGTTCCCAGCATAAAAATAAAGCCACTGCTATGAAACAATTGAAGGCCAAGTTGTACGAGTTGGAAGTGCAGAAACGCAATATGGACCAGCAGGCGGTTGAAGACTCCAAAATGGATATTGGCTGGGGCAGTCAGATACGTTCGTATGTGCTGGATCAGTCGCGCATAAAGGATTTACGAACAGGAGTGGAGACAGGCAACACCCAGGCAGTATTGGACGGTGAATTGGATCAATTTATCCAAGCCAGTTTGAAAAGTGGTTTATAAGTTGTAAACGATACCTTCACCTTTAAAAAGAACAGTATCAAAAGAATTAGAGACTATGACAGACGAAAACCAGGGCAATAAATCCGAAGATAACCCCATCAGCGTTGAGGATACAAATAAACTCATTGCCCAGCGTAAGCAGAAACTGGCTTCCCTGCGGGAAGAAGGTGGTGCTTACCCCAATACATTTCGTCGGGATTCACTTGCTGCGGAGATACACGATCGTTACGAAGCCGGCAGTGACGAGGATTTGGAACAGAATCCGGTTCGAGTCAGTGTGGCCGGGCGCATGATGACTCGGCGAATCATGGGCAAGAACAGTTTTGCCCATATTCAGGATATGACGGGAAAGATTCAATTGTACATATCCCGCGATGTATTCGCCGAAGGGTTTTATAATCAGCAATTCAAGAAATGGGATATAGGTGACATCATCGGTGCTGAAGGCACGGTGTTTCGCACCAAGGCGGGCGAGTTATCCATTCGTGTGGACCGAATTAAGCTGCTGGTAAAATCCTTGCGGCCGTTACCGGAAAAATACTATGGGTTGTCGGATACAGAAACCAAATACCGCCAACGTTATTTGGATCTGATCATGAATGAGGAGACGCGAAGAACTTTTCGCATCCGCTCTGCTGTGATCAATTTCATGCGGACTTATTTGAATGAGCATCAGTTCATGGAGGTGGAGACGCCCATGATGCATAGCATCCCCGGTGGAGCTACGGCGCGACCGTTTAAGACCTTTCATAATGCTTTGGATATGGAATTGTTTCTACGGGTTGCTCCGGAACTGTATTTAAAACGCCTGGTGGTGGGTGGGTTTGAGCGGGTATATGAGATTAACCGTAATTTTCGTAATGAGGGCTTGTCCACGCGCCATAACCCCGAATTTACCATGGTGGAATTTTATCAGGCTTATGCCGATTACCAGGATTTAATGGATCTAACCGAGGACATGCTGCGTTCCATGGCACAGCATATACTAGGGACTACCCAGGTGTCCTACCAGGGTGATAGCTATGATTTTGCTTTGCCATTTGCCCGCATGACAGTGCTGGAGTCTATTTTGCATTTTAACCCGGATTTACAGCAATCGCAGTTAAACGATCTGGACAGTGCCAGAGGGGTCGCTGAGTCCTTAGGTATTCCGCTGAAGTCCACCTACGGTTTGGGTAAAGTTCAAATTGAAATATTTGAGAAAACCGTAGAGCATCGATTAAAAAATCCTACTTTTATTACGGCTTATCCAACGGAAGTTTCTCCATTGGCGCGTCGTTCGGACAGCGACCCTTTTGTAACGGATCGGTTTGAATTTTTTGTGGGTGGTAGAGAATTGGCTAATGGTTTCTCCGAGTTAAACGATCCGGAAGACCAGGCTGCCCGCTTTCGGAAACAAGTTGAGGAAAAAGACGCCGGTGATGACGAAGCTATGCACTACGATGAAGACTATATAGTTGCACTGGAACATGCCATGCCGCCGACCGCCGGAGAGGGTATTGGCATTGACCGCTTGGTGATGTTGCTGGCAGACGCGCCTTCCATTCGGGATGTATTGCTGTTCCCGCATATGCGTAAATTGTGAGATGAAACCGGGAAACGGCCCCCGGTTTTGTAAAATTTGAGTTTCTTAAATGCGGAATAGTCTCTAGACACTGTTGCAGGTGTCTTATTTATAGTCAGTTTTGAACTTTTCGTGTAGCAAATTCTTCATTTCCAAGAATTTGGTTATTTCATAGCACTTACGTAAATCTTTGCTATCTTTAGTAGCAATGTTTCCAAATTCCGCACATCAACCCATACAATCTCGTAGCAGATGGTTAATATGTCACCAATAGCGAAGAAACTGAACATATTATTGGTTGAGGACTCTCAGGATGATTTGTGTCTGGTGTTACGCGTACTCAACAACGGCGGGCTGGATGCCAATTGCGTCCGTGTTGAAAATCGCGGCGAAATGCTGTCCGCGCTACAGTCGCGACAGTGGGATGTGGTCTTATCGGATTATAACCTGCCCGGTTTTAGTGGTACTGAAGCTTTGCAATTACTACAAAGTACGGGGATCGACCTGCCGTTTATTATTGTGTCCGGTGCTATAGGGGAGGAGACCGCAGTAACGGTAATGCGCGCCGGCGCCCACGACTACATCATGAAAAACAATTTGGCTCGCTTGGTTCCCGCCATTGAACGGGAGTTACGCGAAGTCCAGGTAAGACGCGCCCGGATTGCCGCCTCAGAAGATCTGCGCCTGGCGGCGAAAGTATTTGAGAGCAGTGTAGAGGGTATCGTTATCACTGATGCAGAGACTCGCATACTTAGAGTGAATAAAGCCTTTACTAATATTACCGGTTATACCCAGGCAGACATTCTGGGTCAAACCCCAAAAATACTGCGCTCCGGTCGCCATAGTGAAGATTTTTATAAAGAAATGTGGCATTCCATTAATGAAAAAGGCTATTGGCAGGGTGAAGTGTGGAACCGGCGCCGTAGTGGTGAAATTTATCCGGAATGGCTCAGCATCAGTGTGGTGCGGACTGAGAATAACGAAGTGTCGCACTATATTGCCGGGTTTACGGATTTGAGTGCACAAAAATGGGCCGAAGAAAGAATCCAACATTTAACCCACTATGATGCATTGACCGACTTGCCCAATCGCACTTTGTTCCGCTCCCGTTTTAAGCAACCGATGGTCAACGCTTTGCATAATAATCGCAGGGTTGCTTTGTTGCATCTGGATCTGGATCGGTTTATCAAAATCAACGATACCTTAGGGCATCATACCGGCGATCGTTTATTGCAACAGGTGAGTCGACGTTTGGTGGCCAGTATCCATGATCGCGATTTTGTATCCCGTTTCGGCGGTGACGAGTTTGCCATTGCCTGCCCCGACCTGGATCAAAGTGTGGAAGTGGATGCCATTGCGCATTCTGTCATGAAGGTTTTTTCCGAACCCTTTTGGGTCGAGGGTAGAGAAATATTTCTGACTCCCAGCATCGGTATCGCTATTTTTCCGGATGATACCCAGGACTACGACGAGCTGGTTAAGTTTGCGGATACAGCCGTACATCACGCCAAGCGTCAGGGTGGCAGCTACCAATTTTATCATAAAGCTATGAATGTGGATTCCGCAGATCGTTTGAAAATGGAAAGTGCCTTGCGGCGGGCGCTGGATCGACAGGAGTTCGAGTTGTATTTTCAGCCGCAAATACACTTGACTAGCGACAATATTATTGGTTTTGAAGCTCTGTTGAGATGGAAGCCGACAAATAACGAAATTGTGTTACCCAATCAGTTTATTCCTTTGTTGGAAGAAACCGGTTTGATCATTTCCGTAGGCGAATGGGTGCTGCGTTCCGCCTGTTTGCATATCCGTAGATTGATGGATACCATCAATATGCCTATTCCCATTGCCGTAAACTTATCGCCCACACAATTTCGCTACAAAGATTTGGTGGGGATGATTCGAACGGTATTGGATGAAACCGGTGTTGATCCCTGTTGGTTGGAGCTGGAAATTACCGAAACCAGCGTCATGGAAGACCCGGAACACGCCCTGGAGACCTTAAAGAGCCTCTACGATATGGGTATTCGTTTAGCCATTGATGATTTCGGAACAGGTTATTCCTCCCTGAGTTATCTAAAAAAGCTACCCTTGAATGTGCTTAAAATCGATCAGTCGTTTGTCTCTGATATCGTACACGATAAAGATGATGCCGCCATTGTGGATTCCATTATCGCCATGTCACATCGTTTAAATCTGAAAGTAGTGGCCGAGGGGATTGAAGACAAAGCTCAGCTGGAGTTTCTACGGGAGCACGACTGTGACATAGGTCAGGGCTTCCTGTACGCTCAACCTATGCGCGCGGATCAAGTGGTGGAAATGCTGGTAAAAGAACGTCGACCGGAACAACGGCAACTGGTTACTATGTGATCTGTCGCTTGTGCTATCCCGCAATATCCTGGCAATGAAGTTAGCGCCCTTGTATCCAAGTTGTTGCTGCTGCGAATTTATAGTAGATTTAGGGAACGGCTGATTCACTGTTACATTATGAGTCACCTCTTGCCTAAAGGGGGAGTCGAACGGGAGCCAAAGGAGAGCTATGAGCGACAGAGTTATATTGTTGGTGGAGGATAATCCAGATGATGAAGCGCTGACTCTGCGGGCCCTCAATAAAAACAATATAGCTAATGATGTGGTTGTGACCCGTGACGGTGTAGAGGCGCTGGACTATTTGTTTTGCACCGGACCTTATGCTGATAGGGATATAACCGCACAGCCGCAATTAATCTTATTGGATCTGAAACTACCTAAAGTGGATGGTTTGGAAGTTTTAAAAAAATTACGGTCCGACGATAGGACCAGGCACGTACCGGTGGTGGTTTTAACATCGTCCATAGAGCAAAGGGATATAGTGGCGTGTTACGATGATGGCGCCAACAGTTATATTCGCAAACCGGTAGACTTTGAAGAGTTTCTTCAGGCGGTTAAACAATTGGGGATGTACTGGTTGTTAATGAATGTATTGCCCGGTGAATGAGATTCCCTGTTTGTGCAAAATTCGTTTAACCCTGTAGCAACTCCTTAATCAAGATAACGTCCTTTTTAGCCGCGTCCAGTAAAGCCATACTGCGATCCACGTCAATATTTAATTTTTGCATAGCAGGAATGGTACTCCAGTCCAAACCTTGATAGTGGTGATCACCGGCATGGCTGTGTAGATTGGCTACCAGAACCACATCCACTAAATCCGGTTTTTCCGAATCGCGCAATAAATTTTCATGCTCCACCGCAACTGCAATAAACTGTTCGCCGGCATTCCAGGTTTTTAGAATGATTTTCCCCAATTGACCGTGAAGCTGTTCCATAATGGATTCGAGCAATGGTTTATTGTGGGCTAGGGTCGGGTTCTGTGTCGCCTTTGATAAAATAGGTAATTTGCCAATATCGTGCAACAGTCCTGCCAGCATAGCTTCTTCAGCAGACAGCCGGGTGAAGTTTTTAGCCAGTATGTGACTGATTGCGGCCACATGGCAACAGTGTTGCCACAAATCGCATAGAATCTGGTGTAGGACGACGTTGGGGCTGCGGAACAATTGTTTTACCAGGAAACTGACAATGATGGTGTGTACCAAAGTGTTACCCATTCGAGTAATGGCATAATGCAAGTTGTCAATTTTGGAGTTGCCTCGAACTAAGGGGCTATTCGCCACCTGTAGAATCCTGGCAGACAATGCCGGTTCCACTGCCACAAATTTGGCCAGCTCTTTGGCGTTAATATCCTTGTCATTAATACCCTGGTAAATTCCCGATGCCACCTGGGGCAAGACCGGTAGGCTCAAACGGTCCTTTTTTAGATCCAGAAGAATTTGATCCAGCAATTCGTCCAGGGTGGATTGGGGGGAATCCGACAGTTTTCCAGCACTTTCCATATGGGAGTGTCTCTCACGATTTCTTACCCTCTAATTCGACGAAATAGGGCAAATCTTTAATGGTGATGAGGCTGCCGTCAGGCAATTGAATCGAGTCCGATTCGGCGTTCTTGGTTTGTATCACCGCTAGAAAATCCGCGCCTCCATCGGGTGCGGGTTCCGCACAAACCACTTTACCGACACTCTGTCCTTGCGGATCATCCTTGGTATGCAAGTTTTCACCGGCGTGGGGCACGGTTTGGGTGTGAGCATGTGCCAGATACATGCGGCGTTTTTGCTTGCCCAGGTAGTGTACACGGGCTACAACTTCCTGGCCTGGATAGCATCCTTTTTTGAAGTTGATCGCATTGAGACTGTGTAAATTTAACATTTGCGGCACAAAGTCTTCCGATGTGGCCGGGTAGATTTCCGGTAATCCAGCCTGAATACCATGCCAGCGCCAACTGTACGGTCCGGTTGGATTGGCCCCATCTTGCAGCTGTGACCATGCAGTTATGATACTTTCTTGCGAACCCAGGATTAAATACATAGGGCCCGTCTGGGATACATGGATAAGAGTCAAAGGGGGGATTTGGACACACTGATCTGTTTGTGTCGGCAGATGCGCCTGTTGCAGCAGCGTTTGTTGGAGCAACGCGTCACTTCCCGGTCCGTAGCATCCCATGATCGCCATTTCATTGCTCACATCTTCGATTACAACCTGGCTCATCAGTACGAACATTTTCAGTCTTTGCTGTGTGGGTAATATCCGTTCCCGTGGCATGAGCAGGAGATAACGGTCCGCTTGCCGCACCAGCCGGAACAAGGACAGCACCCGACCCTTAGGGGAACAATAAGCGCTCAGCTGGCTTTGTTCCAGGGTGGTCAGTCGAACATCATTGCAAAATTGATTTTGTATAAATGTGTCAACATCGGCCCCGCTCAAAGCCAGTACACCATAATGGCTCAAGGGGCTGATCATCGGTTCTTTTACCGTGTTGTTCGTCTGTTCAAAATGAACGACCTCGCCATCATCGATGTGGGCGTTTTGAGATTGCAGAAATTCTAACCAGTGGTTCATGTTTTTCTCTTCGGTGCTTGGCAAGGTCGCTATTGTACCGTTTTTGTCAAGCGAATGGGACAACGTTTGGAGGACGTAACGTGAAGACTAGAACTTTGCGTAGACTGGTATACACTACTAAGTAATGGACAATACAAATAAAAAACCAATTTTTCTGAATCTATTCCAAATTCGAATGCCCGTAACGGCGTTACTCTCCATTTTGCACCGAGCTGCAGGAGTGTTGCTCACCTTATCTATTCCCGGCCTGTTGTATATATTTGATCTGTCGTTGCGCAATGAGCAGGCGTTCAATTTTATTAGCAATCTTCTGAACGGCGTCATGGCAAAAACCGTATTGATTCTATTCTTATGGCTATTGTGCCATCACTTTCTGGCAGGGTTGCGTTTTTTATTAATCGATATGGATATCTGGGTTAAACGTGCGCCGGCCAGATTCAGTGCGTGGTTTGTACATATTGCCGCCTTGGTTATAACCTTGTTGATCGGTGGGTGGATGATATGAGTGCTTCTGCGGGTATTCGCACCTGGTTAATCCAACGCATTTCAGCTGTATTTTTAGCGCTATACTTGTTGGTGTTTTTGGTAGCCCTGCTGCTTGATCCGCCGTCCAGTTATAGCGTGTGGTTGGATGTCCTGAAGTCGCCGGTAGTGACAGTCGCTTTAGTGTTGTTTTTGGTGTTTCTGTTGGCACACAGTTGGGTTGGTTTGCGCGATGTGGTCATGGACTACATCAAACCTATGGGGTTGCGCTTGAGTCTGCTGGCTCTGCTGGGAACTTATCTTGCCGCATGTTTGATCTATGGAGTGAGTATCTTAATGAGGACGCTGTGATGGTTGTAAGCGCTGCTGCAATTTGGTTGGCATGGAGAAGCATGTAATGACCATCAACAAAAGACGTTTTGATGCTTTGGTGGTCGGTGCCGGCGGTGGAGGACTGCGTGCAGCCTTACAATTATCCCGGGAAGAAGCGACCGTCGCCGTCGTATCCAAGGTCTTTCCCACCCGGTCCCACACAGTTGCCGCTCAAGGGGGAATGAATGCTGCATTGGCAAATGTGTCCCCCGATAACTGGCATTGGCATATGTACGATACCGTTAAGGGTAGTGATTACCTGGGGGATCAAGACGCAATCGAATACATGTGCCGTGCCGCCGCCCATTCGGTAATCGAACTGGAACACTCCGGCGTTCCTTTCTCGCGCTTAAACAACGGCAAGATCTACCAGCGACCCTTTGGCGGTCAAAGTCAAAATTTTGGGGGCGAACAGGCGGCGCGTACCTGCGCCGCGGCAGATAGAACCGGACACGCGATATTGCATGCCTTATATCAGCAAAACATTCGCTCCAAAACCCATTTCTTTGATGAATACTTTGCGGTTGACCTGATTCAGGATAGTGAAGGCTTTATTCTGGGTGCCGTGTTGTTGGACATTAAAACGGGTGAGCCTTTGGTGATCGAAGCCAAAACCACTCTCATTGCCACAGGCGGAGTGGGGCAACTGTTTCGCACCAATACCAATGCCCGTATCAATACGGGGGATGGTATGGCAATGGCTCTACGAGCGGGGATTCCCATACAAGACATGGAGTTCTTCCAGTTCCATCCCACGGGCATTGCCGGAAAAGGCATGTTGATTACCGAAGGGGCCAGAGGGGAGGGCGGGTACCTGGTAAACGCCGAGGGCGAACGTTTTATGGAGCGTTATGCACCCAACGCCAAAGATCTGGCCAGTCGGGATGTGGTGAGTCGAGCCATTGCTATCGAAATTAGAGAAGGGCGAGGCTGCGGGCCGGGTAAAGACCATGTCATGTTAAAACTGGATCATTTGGGTGCCGAAGTGATTAAGAAACGCTTGCCAGGTATTCGAGATATGGCCATGACCTTTTTACATTTAGACCCTATTGAGCAAGCTATACCGGTATTCCCTACTGCCCACTACACCATGGGTGGAATTCCCAGCAACCGTTTTGGAGAAGTGGTGGCGCCTCTGGGGCAGGGGGCGGAAGAGCCGGTACCGGGATTGTATGCGGTGGGGGAGTGTGCCTGCGTTTCTGTGCATGGGGCTAATCGCTTGGGAGGTAATTCCCTCTTGGATATCATCGTGTTTGGACGAGCTGCGGGTAAGCAAATCATTGATTACCTGAGGGAGAATCGCACCCACCGCGCTTTGGATGAATCCAGTGTCGATCGAGCAATGGTTCGTTTGGCGCGTTGGGACAAGCGCGGGGCGGGGGAATCCGTCAACCGGATTCGGCAACAATTACAGCAAACCATGGAACATTACTGTGGCGTGTTTCGGGATGAGGCTGTGTTGCGCGAAGGAGTGGAAAAGGTACGGGAACTGCAAGCCCGAATGCATGAAGTCAGAATAGAGGACCACAGCAAAACCTTTAACACGGCAAGAATCGAGGCCATGGAATTGGAAAACTTGATGGAAATCGGTATGGCGACCGTGGTCAGTGCCTTAGCAAGAAAGGAAAGTCGGGGAGCGCACTCACGGGTGGATTTTCCTGACCGGGATGATGAACATTGGATGAAACACAGCCTGTACTACAGTGAAGACAACCGCCTCGACTACAAACCGGTGCGGACCAAGGCCTTATCCGTGGAATCCTTTCCGCCCATAAAACGTGTTTATTAATACCGAGGGCAGCCAACAGTTGGTGAGATAGAGCGCAGCGTAGAGTGTATAGACATAAGAGTGTATTGAAATGAAATTTTCCATTTACCGCTTTAACCCTGAGACGGACAGCAAACCTTATATGAAGGACTACGAATTGGAGTCCCTACAGTCAGGTATGATGCTGTTGGATGCTTTGAACAGAATAAAAGCGGAATTGGATGAATCTCTCAGTTTCCGCAGCTCCTGTGGAGAGGGAGTCTGTGGTTCCGACGGTGTGAATATTAATGGCCGCAACGGATTGGCTTGCATAACGCCGCTCAAAGGATTGAAGCAGCCGGTCTGCGTTCGCCCCATGCCCGGTTTGCCGGTGATCCGCGACTTGGTTGTGGATATGGAGCAGTTTTATAATCAGTACCGTGCGGTAAAGCCCTATTTAATCGTCAACGATCCGGAACCGGAGGTGGAATATTACCAAACACCGGAACAAAGGGATTGCTTGGACGGTTTGTATGAATGCATCCTGTGCGGTTGTTGTTCCACGTCTTGCCCCTCTTTCTGGTGGAATCCGGAAAAATTTCGTGGTCCCGCCGCCTTATTACAGTCCTGGCGCTTTCTGGCGGATAGCCGCGACCAGGCGGCCGATGAACGTTTGCGTGATTTGGAGGGAGCTTATAAGGTGTTTCGTTGCCACACCATTATGAATTGCGTTGACGTTTGCCCCAAGGGCTTGAATCCTACGGCCGCCATCGGCAATATACGTAAACTCATGCTAAAACATTTACTGTAAGTCGATGTTGAGTCGGTGAGGGTCGCTTAGGATTTGGTCATGGATCAACGAGAGAAAATGTCGCAACTCTATTGGCAGTGTCGCCGGGGTATGCTGGAATTGGATACATTACTTTGCGGTTTCTACCCCGGACAATACGATGATCTGAGCACGGCCGAACAACGATGTTTCGAGCATTTGTTACAGGAATCAGACGAGTTATTGTTGGAGTATTTAATGGGGCGTGTAATACCCATGGATCCCATGCGAGCCAGTGTCGTTGAAAAAATACGCCGCTCAGCTTTCAATTGAGCTGCAACCCTCGCGGATTGCAGCCGCCGCTCTAAATCTGTTGGCACTGGGTGCCATTGTATTTCCTGTTTCCTTGGATCTATCCTATGCCGCAAAGATTCTCTGCATTACCTTTGTCTTTGTGGTTTGGATGCGAGCCCTGACCGGCATGGGCTGGTTGAGTGGGTGGTCCTTGCCGGTGTTTGTGCGTAGCGACAGGGTTCATGCCATCCGGTACTTGGGTAGTAACAAATGGCTGTTGCATACACGGGAGCATACGGATCAAATTGCGCAATTGTTGCCGGGCAGCTTTGTGCATCTTCAGCTGGTCGTTTTGCAGTTTAAAACGGAGCAAAATCAACGTTTCAATGTGGTAATTCTGCCCGACTCATTACCAGTTGAGCCCTTCAGGAGGCTTCGGGTGATTTTGAAGACGTTGGCATTTCAAGTGGCAGAAAGTTAGGCGGTTTTAACACAGTGTTTTGTGGTGCCATGCTGTTGTCCAGTTGGGGATAATCCAGCGTGTAGTGTAAACCACGGCTCTCTTTTCTGGCCAGAGCAGATAATACGATCAGCTTGGATACCGTCACCAGATTGCGCAGTTCCAGTAAATCGTTGCTTATTTTAAAATTGCTGTAGTATTCGTGAATTTCACGTTCCAGCATATTGATACGACGCATCGCCCGTTGCAGGCGCTTATTGGTTCTGACGATTCCGACATAATCCCACATAAATCGACGCAATTCGTCCCAGTTATGTGCCACAACGATTTCTTCGTCTGAATTGGTGACCCGACTTTCGTCCCATTCCGGTAATTGGGGTAAGTCCCGGGTTTTGTCCATGTACTGGTTGATATGTTTAGCTGCGGCGGCTCCAAAAACCAGGCACTCCAATAGGGAGTTGCTGGCCATGCGGTTTGCGCCATGCAGTCCGGTGCAGGTGGCTTCACCCACGGCATAGAGGTTATCGATGTCCGTTAAGCCGTTGATGTCGGTCATAATGCCGCCACAAGTGTAATGGGCGGCGGGTACCACGGGTATGGGTTGACGACTCAGGTCAAAACCAAAGCGCAAACAGCGTTCGTAAATATTAGGGAAGTGGCTTTGAATGAATTGTCTGGATTTGAAGCTAATATCCAGATAGACACAATCCAGGCCTTGGCGCTTCATCTCATGGTCGATGGCTCTAGCGACAATATCACGTGGAGCCAATTCGCCTCTGGGATCCACCTTATCCATGAAAGAGCTGCCATCCGGCAACAGCAGTCTGCCCCCTTCGCCACGTACTGCCTCGGAAATGAGAAAGGACTTAGCATGCGGATGGTATAGGCATGTGGGGTGAAACTGGATAAATTCCATATTAGCCACCCGGCAACCGGCACGCCAGGCCATGGCAATGCCGTCGCCGGTGGATACGTCCGGATTGCTGGTATACAAATAGGCTTTGCTGGCACCGCCGGTGGCAATAATGATGGCTTTGGCCTGAATGACGCGAGTTTGCCCTGAGTTCAGGTCCAGCACATAAGCGCCGTATACCCGGTTGGAGTGCAAGCCCAATTTGGCTCCGGTAATCAGGTCTATGGCAATGTGATTGGCAAATACCTGAATATTGTCCCGTTGCTCTACGCCGGCGGTCAGGGTCTGGGATAAGGCCTTTCCGGTAATGTCTGCCGTGTGAATGACGCGGCGATGGCTGTGACCACCTTCGCGCGTCAGGTGGTAGCCTTGGTTTTCATCTTGGGTGAAAGGCATACCCAAATCAATGAGCCACTGTATCTGGTCTTTGGCGTGCTCCACTACATATCGGACCACCGATTCGTTGCACAGGCCGCCACCGGCATTCAGTGTATCCTGAATATGGGATTGGATGGAGTCCATAGGGTCCAGAACGGCGGAAATACCCCCTTGGGCGAATGAGGTACTGCCCGCATTCAATTCACCTTTGGATAATATGGCCACGCGGGTTTGTGGATCCAGATGCAAAGCGGCGCTCAAGCCCGCAGAACCGCTGCCAATAATAAGTATGTCAAATATGTTTGCCTGATGCATGGTGTGAATTCTACGATAGCGCGCTCAACTGCATGATATTACAATAATCTGCTAAGTAAAATTCGCAAGTGAGTGAAATATTGCTTATCATTACTGTTTTTAGTCTACCGGGTTGCCCCGTAGGGTCCGTAAACGGTAAAAGAATAAATTTTTGGCGAACTAACCAGATAGGCTATTGTCTACCCTGGTAGAGTTAACGAGTTCGCCCTACTTCCAGAAGGGGTTTGGCCCAAATGGGCGAACGGAATACAGATCAGTCGCTTGTCGATCGGGTGAAGAAAGGCGATAAATCAGCTTTTGACTTACTGGTACTGAAGTATCAGCACAAAGTTGTAAAATTGATAACCCGATATGTAAAAGACGTTGTCGAGGCACAGGATGTTTCCCAGGAAGCCTTCATTAAGGCTTACCGGGCATTACCAAACTTCCGGGGTGACAGCGCTTTTTACACCTGGATGTATCGCATAGCGATAAATACGGCTAAGAATCATTTGGTTGCGCAAGGCAGGCGGTTACCGAATGTGGATATCGATGTACAGGATGCTGAACAGTTTGAAGGGCAGTCTGCATTAAAAGAGCAGGAGACCCCTGAAGGTTTGTTGAACCGAGACGAAATTGAATCAGCGATATTGTCAACGATTGATAGTTTGCCGGAAGATTTGAAGACCGCTATCACCTTGCGTGAGATTGACGGCATGAGTTATGAAGAGATCGCAGAAGCGATGGAATGTCCGGTAGGCACAGTCCGTTCTCGGATATTCAGGGCACGGGAAGCCATAGACAAGATTCTGAAACCTTTATTAGAAAGAGACTGAGTAAGTCAGGATTGATACGGTGGGCTTGTAATATGACGAAGACATTTGAAGAACAGTTCTCAGCATTCGTGGATGGAGAACTAAAAGATTGTGACCATCTGGTGGATCGTTTACATGCGGACCCGGAACTGAAACAACGCTGGCAACGTTATCATCTGATCAGTGATGCTATGCGCCACAACTTACCCAAAACTCTCAACCCCGATTTATACCTCTCCGTCAGTCAGCAACTCGAATCCGAACCTACCGTTCTAGCCCCCAGAAGTTTACCGAATTTTGTAGCACCATTGATGCGGAAAGTTTCCGGAATTGCCATAGCGGCTTCCGTGGCGGTTGCCACTGTTGTGAGTGTACAAATGTTTACCACCGACAGTACGGCACCCCAAGTTGCCGAAATGCCTGATAGCACTGAGTTTGTCCGATTGAATCCCGCGCCGTCAACGGCGGCTACGGGAGCCCTTCCCATGAGTCCTATTCCGGCAAATGCCACCCAATATAATCCCCAGTTGAATAAATATCTGGTGGACCATAACCAAACCGTAACTCGCTCTCACATTCAGGGAGTGATGCCCTATGCGAGAATCGTAGTCAGTCCGAGCAGTACTCAGGCGAAATAAGTGCGGGCGAAATAAGTGAAATTATTGTTTCTTTTCCTGGCGGGATTTCCTGCAGCATGGGCGGATCAACCCGATCCCGTGACATACTTAAATCAAATGGGAGAAGCTTTAAAGACCCTGAACTATCATGGAACCCTGGTGTATAGCCATGACGGTCAGTTGGAATCCATGCAGTTGATTCACAAGAAAGACAAAAATGGCGAATATGAGCGTTTGGTGCATTTAAGCGGTGCGCCCAGAGAAGTGATCCGAAAAAATGATGTGGTGACCAGTTATTTACCCGATAGCCGCTCAGTGGTAGTGCGTCAACGACGTTTCAACAGTCATCTATTTGCTAAATTGTCAAAAAACATCGGTGATTTTGTCGGGGTATATAATATTCTGCTTGGGGGTACGGATAGGGTTGCCGGACGCCAAACTCATATTATCCTGATTCAGCCCAAGGACCAATACCGCTATGGTTACCGTCTCTGGGTGGACCAAAGCAGTGGCTTATTGCTTAAATCAGAATTGACAGAATCCGGTAAACCGCTGGAGCAAATGATGTTTGTGAACATCGAAGTGTTAAAAAATATTCCCGATACTATGCTTAACCCGGGTGTATCCGGGGAGGCATACACTTGGCACCATAATAAAAAAGATGATCGAGCCCCCTCCGTGAACGCTAACTGGGAAGTGAAGCAGTTACCAAATGGATTTATGGTGACCGGACACTACATCCAACAAATTCAAAACAGTGATCAATCGGCGGAACATCTGGTTATCAGTGATGGGCTTGCGTCTATTTCCATCTATATAGAGGATATAGGTGCTGAAAACCAAGGATATGCAGGTGCTTTTAGAAAAGGTGCTGTCAATATCTACGGCTCAAAATATGATAATCACCAGGTGACCGTGGTGGGAGAAGTACCCCATGAAACGGTGAAATTTATTGCCGGTTCGCTTAACCACACACAAAAATGATCGAGCAAAATGCCACGGTGGTGAAATTGGATCGGGATCTGGTTTGGGTGCAAACCGAACAAAAAAGCGTTTGTGGTCAGTGTGCGGTAAACAAGGGATGTGGTACAGCCATTATAGGTGACTATTTTCAATCCCGGCAAAAGCGTTTGGCCGTATTGAAAACCCTATCGGTAAGTGAGGGGGACCGGGTTGTCATTGGTTTGGAAGAGCAGGCCTTAATCAAGGGTTCTGTGGCGGTTTACATCGTTCCCTTGCTGGTGATGTTTGGTTTTGGACTGTTAGGTGAGGTGTTGCAACAGCAATTGTTATTGCAGTCGGAACTCGTCACGGTCATTTTGGCGCTGCTCGGTTTGGGATTGGGTGCGGTGTGGTTAAGGTATTTCGGATTTTCTATCCGATTGGATAGGCGTTATCAGCCGGTTCTATTACGGTTGGTAACTGACCCGTTGCGGGTGAAAAGCTCTGTCAACGGATAGGGCGATGGCTCTGGATAGTGCTTGGAATTTTATGCAGGAGAAACAGTGTTGGCTAAATCTATGATGAAAGTGTTGAGTTTTGTAGTTGTTTGCCTATTGGCGATACCGGCACAAGCCAGGGACTTACCGGATTTTACGCGTTTGGTAGAAAAATATGGAGCCGCTGTGGTTAACATCAGTACCACTCAGAAAATAAAGCATCCACCGCGTACACCCAAACACAAAATGCCTGCTCCTGGAGAAGTCCCCGAAGGCCCCTTTGGTGATCTTTTCCGACATTTCTTCGGTGAAGAAGGTGGTCCGGGTGGCGGGGATTCCGATGATTTCGATTCTAAATCTCTGGGCTCAGGATTTATTATCTCTGAAGACGGTTATGTGTTAACCAACTACCACGTTATCAAAGACGCCAATGAAGTGATTGTTCGTCTCAATGACCGTCGAGAGTTGGAGGCCACGTTGGTAGGGAGTGATCAGCGCAGCGATTTGGCGGTTTTGAAAGTGAAAGCAAAAAACCTGCCCGTGGTCAAAATCGGCGACTCGGATAAGTTAAAAGTGGGTGAATGGGTGCTGGCCATAGGTTCGCCTTTTGGTTTTGATCACTCAGTGACAGCCGGTATAGTCAGTGCCAAGGGCCGGAGTCTGCCCCGTGAAAACTATGTACCTTTTATCCAAACCGATGTTGCAATTAATCCGGGTAACTCGGGCGGCCCTTTGTTCAATTTGGATGGTAAGGTCATTGGTATTAATTCCCAAATCTACAGTCGCACCGGCGGTTTTATGGGGTTGTCTTTTGCTATACCCATTAACATGGTTATGAACATTGTGGATCAGTTGAAAACTTCCGGGCATGTGGCCCGGGGTTGGCTCGGTGTCCTGATTCAGGATGTTACTCGGGAATTAGCGCCATCCTTTGGTATGGATAAACCCAGGGGCGCCTTGATTGCCAAAGTGCTCCCCAATAGTCCGGCGGAAAAATATGGGTTTGAAGTGGGCGATATTGTGACAAAATTTAATGGCAGGGACATTGTGCGATCCTCAAATTTGCCCCCTTTGGTGGGTTTAACTCCGGTGGGTAAAAATGTCGATGTGGAAGTTTTGCGAAAGGGTAAGACAAAGCAACTAAGCATAAAAATTGGTGAGTTGCCTGATGAAGATACCAAGATAGCTGCGGCACCCCAAAAACCGGAACGTTTAGCGGATAATAAGCTCAACGTGGTGGTGGCCGATCTTACAGCAGAGGAGCGTAAGCGTTTGGAAATTAAGGAAAACGGGGTGATAGTTAAAGAGATTGGTAACGGTCCGGCCCGAAAAGCAGGCGTCCGTAAGGGGGATGTCATTTTGATGTTGCAGAACAAAGACATAAAGAATGCTAAAAATTTCAAAGAGATAGCAGAAGATTTACCAAGCGGTAAATCTGTGCCATTGCTGATCCAACGTCGTGGCGACCCGGAGTTTTTAGCTCTGAAAATTACAGAGAAGTAGTCACCTCAGCGGGTCTTTGTTGCACACAGGGACCCGCCAATCCTCTTCCCCAAATTATCATGCAGCAAACGTTGCCATTAGGTGGTGGCGCCAATTTGATTTACAATAGCGCGGTTCCGGGAATACCGAAAGTGAAAATCTCGGTTAAATGAATAAGTTATCAAATGAAACAGCCTTGCGGGTTAATGCATGTCCTATATGCAATATATTAGAAATTTCTCCATTATCGCTCACATAGATCATGGTAAGTCCACCATTGCGGACCGGTTTATCCAGATGTGTGGCGGCTTGGAAGCACGGGAAATGGCAGAACAGGTTCTGGATTCCATGGACCTGGAAAGGGAGCGGGGCATAACCATCAAAGCCCAAAGTGTCACACTTAACTACAAGGCCAAAGATGGCAACACTTATCAATTAAATTTTATCGACACCCCAGGACATGTGGATTTCTCCTATGAAGTGTCCCGCTCACTGGCGGCCTGTGAAGGTGCATTGTTGGTGGTGGATGCTTCTCAAGGCGTAGAGGCTCAAAGCGTGGCGAATTGTTATACCGCAACTGAGCAAGGCTTGGAAGTAGTACCGGTACTTAATAAAATTGACTTGCCGGCTGCCGACCCGGAACGGGTTAAACACGAAATCGAAGACATTATCGGTATCGAAGCCGCCGATGCCGTCGAGGTCAGTGCTAAAACCGGTATCGGCGTGGATAATCTGCTGGAACAATTGGTCGCACGGATTCCGCCGCCAAAGGGCAATGAGGATGGACCTTTGCAGGCGCTGATTATAGATTCATGGTTCGATAGTTACCTGGGTGTTATTTCCTTAGTCAGAGTGATGCATGGGTGTTTGCGCAAAGGTCAGAAAATGAAAGTGATGTCCACCGGTAATAGCCATTTGGTGGATAAAGTCGGTGTGTTTACGCCTAAGCGCAAAGACTTGCCGGAACTGCGCGCAGGTGACGTGGGATATATTATCTCCGGCATTAAAGATATTAACGGTGTTCCCGTAGGGGATACCATTACCGCAGTAGATAATCCCGCCCAAAAACCTCTACCGGGGTTTAAGCCCATTAAGCCGCAAGTATTTGCCGGTTTGTTTCCCATCAGTTCGGAAGACTATGAGGACTTGCGGGATGCTCTGGCGAAGCTACGCCTCAATGATGCGGCATTGTTCTATGAGCCGGAAACCTCCCAGGCCTTGGGTCTGGGGTTTCGTTGTGGCTTTTTGGGTATGTTGCATATGGAAATCATACAAGAACGCCTGGAGCGTGAGTATGATATGAATCTGATCACTACCGCACCTACGGTTATTTATGAAGTGGAATCTACCAAAGGTGAGGTTATCTATGTGGACAACCCGGTGAAACTACCGGAACCCAACTACATTCGTGAAATTCGCGAGCCAATTATCGTGGCCAGTATTCTTGTACCTCAAGAGTATTTGGGAAATGTGATTGGCTTGTGTGAAGAGAAACGTGGCGTTCAGAAAAAGCTACTGTATTTGGGCAATCAAATTTCCTTAGACTACGAATTGCCAATGAACGAAGTCGTATTGGACTTTTTTGATCGGCTTAAGTCGGTTAGTCGTGGCTATGCTTCCTTAGACTACCATTTTGTACGCTTTTCAACCGCCGATTTGGTTAAACTGGATATTCTTATCAACGGTGACAGAGTGGATGCGCTTGCCGTAATTGTTCACCGTTCCCAGGCGCACTATCGTGGGCGCGAATTGGCGGAAAAAATGCGGGAAATTATACCGCGGCAAATGTTCGAAGTGGCGATTCAGGCCGCTATTGGCTCGCACATTATTGCCAGAACCAACGTGAAAGCTCTGCGAAAAAACGTTACTGCAAAGTGTTATGGCGGTGATATGACCCGAAAACGCAAATTGCTGGAGAAGCAAAAAGCCGGCAAAAAAAGGATGAAACAATTGGGCTCTGTGGAAATTCCGCAGGAAGCATTTTTAGCGGTTTTACATGTGGGAAAAAAATGAAAACAATGCACTTAGATTTTCCGGCCGTGATGGTTTTGGCTGTGTTGATTACCGGCATCATCTGGGCTATAGACGCTTTTGTGTTTGCTCCAAAGAGGCGTCGTCGCGCCGATAGTTTGCAGTTAAATGATTCCGGACCTGATGAAACTCTGGATGAAGCCAGAGAGCGGGTAAGCAAAGAACCGATTTTAGTGGAATATTCACGTTCCCTGTTTCCCGTTATTCTCATTGTTTTGGTACTAAGATCTTTTTTGGTGGAACCGTTTCGAATCCCGTCGGGTTCCATGATGCCAACCTTATTGGCGGGTGATTTTATTTTGGTGAATAAATTTGCCTACGGAATCCGGTTGCCCGTATTGGACACTAAAATAATAGACGTGGGTTCACCCCAGCGTGGGGATGTCGCTGTATTTCGGTATCCGGAGGATCCCTCAATTGACTACATAAAACGCATCATTGGGCTGCCCGGAGACCGAGTGGAGTACCGCGATAAAGTTGTGTATATCAATGGTGAGGAAATGCCGCAAAGCGGCAATACGGTTTATTTAGGCGTCGGGCAAGGTGTTGCCATGTCCGGAGCAAAAATGACCACAGAACAACTGGACACTTTGAGTCATAGTGTACTGATTAATCATCACAGGCCCGCGGATGATTTGACCTTCACGGTACCCGAAAATTCCTATTTTGTGTTGGGTGACAACCGCGACAACAGCAAGGACAGTCGTTACTGGGGTACAGTACCCGAGGCAAATTTGGTGGGACGTGCCTTTATGATCTGGTTTAATTGGGATGGGGCGGTCGATGGCTACATTTCCTGGGATCGAATTGGTACATCTATTCAGTAGATTATGTTAACGGCGCTGAATACGCGTCAAAAAGCCACCTTAGCTGCTATTATTTACGGAGTCTGTGATCAACGTCAATTTTGGGAGTCGTGTAATGCGCAATATAAAAACTCAAATGGGCTTAACCGCTATATCCATGGCATTCCTCTTAGTGGTGGGAGGGTTCGCGGTATTGGTGGCGCTCCGCTTGATACCGGTTTACTTGGAAGATTTCAATGTGAAGTCCCATGTAGCCAAACTAAACGCCAATCCCGGACTGGCGGAAATGACGGATGAGGAAATTCTATCCACCTTGTCAAAGCGTCTCGGCGTGGATAATGTGAAGAACGTAAATTTGGACGAACACGTGGAAATCGTACGTGATGGCGCTACTACCACGGTTGTGGTGAATTATGAAGTACGTCGGCCTTTACTGGGTAACGTAGATGCAGTGGTGAGGTTTACCACCGATGAGGATGCAAAGGTTGACGGGAAAGAAAGTCAGTAGTAACAAAACTTTCGAGGAACCATTACTTTCTTCTAAAGATAAAAACAAGCGCCGTCTGACTCCGCAAAGGGTAAAACTGTTGCGCCAATTGATGGGAGTATTGGATTACCAGTTCAAAGAGCCACTTTGGTTGGAAGAAGCGCTGACCCATAGGAGTAAGCAGGCCGGCAATAATGAACGGTTGGAATATTTGGGGGATTCCATCTTGGGGTTTCTCATTGCCGAGCATTTGTATTTGCGCTTCACTCGTGCCACTGAAGGAGAGTTAAGCCGGAGCCGTTCCAGTTTGGTGAAAGGCGAAACTCTGGCGAAATTAGCGCGAAAATTGGACCTCGGTGATTATTTGCAACTCGGTCCAGGGGAATTGAAAAGCGGTGGTTTTCGGCGAAATTCCACTTTGGCGGATGCATTTGAGGCGGTTGTAGGCGCAGTCTATATGGACGGGGGCATGGAAGCGGTTCGAGACTTTGTTCAAAATCACTTTCAAGAGTTGTTAAATAGTCTTAGCATTGATGAGTCACTAAAAGATCCTAAAACCCAGTTACAAGAGTATTTGCAATCACGTAAAATGCAGTTGCCGCTTTATTCCATACTGTCCCAGGAAGGCAGCGTCCACGAACAGGTTTTTGAAGTGGAATGTTTTGTGGAAACCCTTTCCCATCGCACTAGCGGTGCGGGTTCCAGTCGTCGAAAAGCCGAGCAGGTGGCTGCAAAGCAAATGCTCGAGTTTATCCATTCTCATAAGTAGTTTTAATCAGTTTCCCGGAAATTATCGCAATGTTTAAAAGCGGATATGTGGCGATCATAGGTCGCCCGAATGTAGGTAAATCAACTTTGCTCAACACTTTGTTGGGGCAAAAAATCAGCATCACAGCACACAAACCTCAGACCACCCGACATCGAATTATCGGTATAAAGAATCAGGTTGAAGAACAAGTGGTGTACGTGGATACACCCGGCATGCACCTGGGTGCCAAGCGTGCTATCAATCGGCACATGAACCGGGCGGCAGACAGCGCCCTGCATGACGTAGATATTATCGTTTTATTATTGGATCGCACCAAGTGGACGGATGAAGATCAGTTAGTGCTGGATAAATTGAAAAAACAAAAATTACCAGTCATTGCAGTCATCAATAAAGTGGATAAGTTAAAAAGCAAAGACGATTTGCTGCCATATTTGCAACAGCTGACAGAAAAATATCCGTTTCATCAAATTATCCCCTTGTCGGCCAAAACAGCAGAAGGCGTGCAGATTCTGGAAACTCACATACGTCAGTTGTTACCCTCCGGTCCGCCTTTATTTCCGGAAGATCAAATTACGGATCGTAGCGAACGTTTTATAGCGGCAGAATTGGTGCGGGAGAAGCTGCTACGCCGTTTGGGCGACGAAGTTCCACACTACCTGACGGTGGAGATAGAAAAATTCTCTTTCAAAGAATCGGTACGGCATATATCCGCCTTGATATGGGTGGAACGAGAGGGTCAAAAAGCCATCGTCATTGGTAAAAAAGGCGAGGTCCTTAAAAAAGTGGGTGAGGCGGCTCGAAAGGACATGGAATTACTGTTCGATGGTAAGGTGTTTTTGCAGTTGTGGGTAAAAGTAAAGCAAGGTTGGTCGGATAATGAAAGGGCCTTGCGAAGTTTGGGCTACCATGATGATGAGTAGTGCCCCTGTGTCGTGAGGTCATGTAACGTAATGCTATGACGAAGTTCAGCCGAGTAACACTGCAGCCTGCCTATGTGATTCATTCTCGGGCTTATCGTGACACCAGTCTCATTGTTACCGCTATGAGTCCGGAACACGGCCGCGTAGCGTTGGTGGCAAGAGGTGCAAAATCCGCACGTTCGCGCAATTATGCTCTGTTGCAACCATTTCAACCCTTGCTGTTGAGTTGGTCCGGTCAAGGCGAGTTGATGAACCTGACCGCAGTGGAGCCTCAGGGCACCGCTATGGCGTTGCGTGGTCGAGCCTTGGTGTGTGGCTTGTATCTAAACGAGGTCATTGTACGTTGCGTACACGAAGCGGAGGGCCAAATTGAGTTATTCAGCCAATACGATTCGGCTCTACGCTTGCTCTGTGGGGCTGCTACAGATTTGCAATTGCAAGGGGTTCTGCGAGTATTTGAAATACAGTTATTGGATAACCTGGGGTACGGCTTGTCGTTAACATACGACGTATCCGGCGCTACCGTGGCAACTGATGCCTGCTACGATTATCAAATGGATCGCGGTCCGGTGCCTCATGCCGAGCCCGAGATAGCCGGAGTACGGGTTAGTGGAAGAACGCTGCAGGTACTGGCGCAGGGTTCATTGCTAGAAGAAGTAGACCCTGTTGTGTTTAAAGAGGCGAAGACTTTGCTGCGTTATGCCTTAAGTCGGTTGCTGGGGGATAAGCCATTGATGAGTAGAGAGCTGCTGCGCTCATCGTTGTAACGGTTAGAAGGAAACAAAAAATGGAACGAATTGGCGAAATTTTATTAGGTGTAAACATTGATCATATAGCGACTTTGCGACAGGCCAGAGGCACGCTTTATCCTGACCCCATCCAGGCTGCGATTGAAGCCGAGCAAGCCGGAGCTGACTGCATTACCCTGCATTTACGCGAAGATCGGCGCCACATTCAGGACAGAGATGTGGAGCTGTTGCGCGGCATACTGCAAACTCGCATGAATCTGGAAATGGCGGTAACAGAAGAAATGTTGCTCATGGCTGAAAAAATTCAGCCTCAGGATTGTTGCTTGGTTCCGGAGCGGCGCGAAGAATTAACGACCGAGGGTGGTCTGGATGTGCTGGGGAATGTGGCGTCTATCAAAGACGCCTGTTCACGCCTTAAGGAGGCCGGTGTTAGAGTCTCGTTGTTCATTGATGCGGACCCCCATCAGATTGAAGCGGCGGCACACAGTGGGGCTCCCTGTATCGAAATTCATACCGGACACTTCGCTGATGCGTCACCCCAGCAGCGTGAATCGGAGTTAAGGAAAATCATTCTGGCTGTGTCCTTAGCGGAAGAGCTGGGCTTAAAAGTGAATGCCGGTCATGGTTTGCACTATCATAATGTAAAAGATATTGCGGCTATCCCGGCCATTCGGGAATTAAATATTGGCCATGCCATTGTTGCCAGAGCGGTGTTTACCGGATTGGCTGCGGCGGTCAGGGAAATGAAACAGCTGATGTTGGACGCGCGAATTTGCTGAGACAAACTGCGTCGGGCAGGGATCCTGAAGGCCGGGGGCGACACCCACGAATGGTGTATGTCGGGGCAGCCCTGGGTGCCGAGAGCGACGGACTGAGAGCGACTGAAACCGGCTTTTTCACGTAAAAATAAAAAAAATAAGGAAAAATTACGATAAAGCCTTGAATTGTTGGTCGCACTTTAGTTAGAATGCGAGCCCTTCGAGTGCGGGGTGGAGCAGCCCGGTAGCTCGTCGGGCTCATAACCCGAAGGTCGCAGGTTCAAATCCTGCCCCCGCTACCAATCGAAGAGAATAAGATATGGATAGTGCCCGAGATGAAGTCGGGCTCAGCTTTTGCCAGTCGCAGACGCTCGAAGGTCGCAGGTTCAAATCCTGCCCCCGCTACCAATCGAAGAGAAGATATGGATAGTGCCCGAGATGAAGTCGGGCTCAGCTTTTGCCAGTCGCAGACGCTCGAAGGTCGCAGGTTCAAATCCTGCGCCCGC